>NZ_CAMZMY010000005.1:0-246943 GCF_947311895.1 Pseudoalteromonas sp. PAR1
CAGTAGTGAAACGAAACAGCGCCGATGATAGTGTGGCATTTGCCATGTGAAAGTAGGACATCGCCAGGCTCCAAATTAAAGAAAGCCCGATTCGAAAGAGTCGGGCTTTTTTGCGTTTAAGCTATCCACACAACGTGGCCTGAGTAGGTTGGGCAGCATTCTTACTAACTTTACTCTTTCTAACTGTAGCTTTACTCTCGCTACTAACGTTTATAACGCTTACTCCCCTTGTCTTTGTTCTGCTTTGGCAAGTTGAATGTATTTGGTTTCGACTAGTTGTGAGAGAGGAACAAGTTCGAATCCTTGTCGTTGTAGTTCTGGGAGTGCTTGCTGAAGAAATGTAACTGTTTCTGGGTAGGGGTGTGCAATGGCGATTGCGTAGTTGAAGTGCTCAGCTTTGCTTTTAAGCTCCTCAAGTTGATGTTGTAGCTGGTTTTGGGTGACATTGTTATCAAGAAATACATGACGAGATACGTTTGCCACACCATATAGGTTAGCAACATTTTGCGCTTCACTTTGGCTGGTTGTACGGCTATCTAAGAAGTACAAACCGCGTTTTTTTAAAACTTCCATCGTCCATTTCATTGGCTCGGTAAGCTGTGTTAGCTCAGAGCCCATATGGTTATTGACCCCTTTTACCTGTGGCAGTGATGCTAACGCATGGCCGAGGGTTGTTTGTAACTCAGACTTAGTCATAGTATCGGTGAGGGCTCCAGGACCAAGCGCTTTAGTTTTATCAAGCGCTTGCATTGGAACATGTAAAAGCAATTCTTTATGAGTTTTACTAGCACGCTCTGCAAAAATTTGTGAGTAAGGGGTATGAGGCAAGATAGAAAACGTAACTTGCCCTGGTAAGTTGAGTATCTCTAGATCGCGTTGATTATTACCAATGTCGTCTATAACAATGGCAATTTGCTTTGCTTGGCAGAATAGAGGCAAGCACAAAGCAGCGATTAATAAGCTTTTTAGTCGATTCACTTTTTGTAATTATTATATCCAGTGTGTGCGCTTACTTACTGCATAATAGCGAACTGTTTTGCTGTTAGCTGTTTTTTGTCCTGTCTATCAAGCAGTGAACTAAAAAGCGCCAATTCTTGTATATTTTTTATTATAACGTCTTGGTTAATTTCTGAAAGTATTGTTTGATTTATACTCACATCAGGTGTGATCCCTTTACCATCTATTGACTGACCAAGAGGGGTATAATAACGCGCAGTGGTGAGTTTTAATGCGGTATTACCGTTGCCTAGCGGAATAAGCGATTGTACTGAGCCTTTACCAAAAGATGTTTCGCCAATTAAAGTTGCACGTTGGTTATCGCGAAGTGCAGCGGCGAGTATTTCTGCGGCAGAAGCGGAGTTTTCATTTATTAAAACAGCAATAGGGGCTCCTTCTAAAATATCACCGCTATGTGCAGTGTATCTCTGGTTTGCCTCATTAAAGCGTCCTTTAGTTGAAACAATGATGCCGCTGTCTAAAAATAAGTCTGCAACCTCTATGGCGCCTTGCAATGTGCCGCCGGGATTATCACGTAAATCAATAATTAAACCAGATAATGGGAAGCTGTTATTAACTTGCATTTTTGCAAGTTCACGCGCAACGTCATGTAGTGTGTGATTATTAAATGTATTAATGCTTAATAAAGCGACGCCTGAATCGGATAGGTAGCCATGAACGCTTTCTAGTGTGATTTGTTGGCGCTTAATTGAAAAGCTTAATGCTGTTGATTCTTTTCGCATGATTGAAACATTGACGGCGTCTAATCCGCTCTCTCGAATCAGCGTTGCAACCTCATCAATACTCTTATTCATGATAGGCTGATGATTAATCGCAACAACTTCATCATTTATTTGTAATCCCGCCTGCTCTGCTGGGGAGTTACTTAAAGTATTGACGATATAAACTCGTCCATTATCCATTTTAACTTCGATCCCCAAGCCTGTGTAACGGCCATTGGTGTTGCTAAATATGGCATCGAGCTCATTTTCATTAAGATATTTAGAGTAGGGATCAAGCTGTTCTAGTAATTCTTCCACTTGGTCGTTATTAGGTTGACTAACAAAGCTATTTTGTAACTTCAAATCATCTACATAATAGGTGTGAATATTAAAAAGTATTTCGTTTAGCTGTTGACGATGAAGTGTTTCAAGCGAAGGTTTAGCAATGCTTGGGAACGATTGAAACACCAAGCAAAATAATGTAACTAACGTTATAAAACACAGCTGAGTAAAAAACTTGGCTGGGTAGATAGCTCTGAATGTAAGGGTTGTGTTTAGCATCAGCTGCTCCTCATAGGGTGCAGCTATTTAATCTATTAAATGCGTCTGCACCATTTTACAGGATTTACTGCGCGTCCTTTGTGGCGTATTTCAAAGTATAGACCAGGATCTGGCTGTCCGCCGCTTTGACCAACTAAAGCAATTGTTTCGCCTTCTCTAACAAGGTCACCAACATCGCGAAGTAGAGTTTGAGCATGGCCGTATAAGCTCATAAAGCCATCACCATGGTCAATGGCAATCACCCAACCAAAGCCATTTAGCCAGTCTGCGTAAACAACTTGGCCGTTCTGTACGCTTTTAACATTACTGCCTTCTTTAGCGCTGATAAGTACGCCTTTCCAATCTATGTTGCCGTGCTTGCGCTGCCCAAAGCGGTGGCGTAGTGCCCCTTTGGTTGGCCAGTCTAGCTTTCCTTTACTGCTTTGAAGACCTAGTAGTTCTACTTTTTCACTGCGCTCTCTTTCTAACTCTTCAATGGCTGTGATGAGAGTTTGTTCATTCTCTTTTAAATAGTCTATTGAGCTTTTGGTCTCTTTGAGTGCTGACTGAAGTTTATTAAGGTTGTTTTTACGTTCTTGTTGAGCTTTAACTAAGGCCTGCTGACGCTGCTTTTGCTCATCATATAAGGCAACTAGACGTTGTTTCGTTTTTTCAAGTTCAGCTTGGTTGTCAGCTATTTCTTGCTGCAGTGCTTTGAGCTCTTCAATTTGCTTAATGCGTGCTTTATTTAGGTAATTGTAATAACTGAGTGTGCGCTCAATTTTGGCAGTGTCTTGTTGGTTAAGCAGCATTTTTGAATAGTCATGGCTACCAGCCATGTAGGCGCTTTTCAGCTGGGCAGCTAATAAGGTTTGTCGCTTGGCTTGTTGAGCTTTAAGCTGCTGTGCTTTAGCTTGTTGTTCTCGCTGTTGTTGCTCGTTTTCTTTAACCGATTGGGCTGCAAGGTTTAATGCTTTGGCATTTTGAGCTATATCGAGCTCATGAGCGCGCAGATCTTTGCGCATTTGAGCAATGGACTTGCGTTGACCTTTAAGCTCAGCCTCTGTTTTTTGTAAAGCTGATTGAATGTCTGATAAGTCTTTTTTGGTTTGATCTTCATTAGCAACAACCGAAGTTGTTACTAATGAAGTCAGTATTAAACCAGTTTTAAAGAAGTGGTTAATACATTTACTCATAGCTTATTTCAGCGTCATGATTGGTTTACCAGTCATTTCACTTGGCTGCTCTAAGCCGAGTAGGTGAAGCATGGTTGGAGCCACGTCACTTAATGTTTTACCATCATGTGGTGTCGCATCACGGCCAACATAGATAAATGGCACAGGCTCACTAGTGTGTGCGGTATGTGCTTGACCCGTTGCCGGGTTAGCCATTTGTTCTGCATTACCGTGGTCTGCTGTGATCAGCGCTTCACCACCATGCTCTTCAAGTGCAGCTATAACACGACCAATACAATGGTCAACAGCTTCACATGCTTTGACTGCCGCTTCGAATACACCTGAGTGACCTACCATGTCTCCGTTAGGGTAGTTACAGATGATGGCATCGTATTTACCGCTAGCGATTGCTTCAACCAATTTATCGGTCAGCATTTCTGAGTTCATTTCTGGTTGCAGATCATATGTTGCAACTTGTGGTGATGGAATTAGTTCGCGAGTCTCGCCAACAAATTCATCTTCACGGCCACCACTAAAGAAGAAGGTCACGTGTGCGTATTTTTCTGTTTCAGAGATACGTAGTTGTGTTTTACCTTGTTTCTCTAGCCATTCACCTAATACATTTGTTAAAGGCTCTGGGGCAAATGCAATCGGTGCTTTAATGTCTGCTGCATACTCAGTCATCATTACAAAAGCGCTTAACTTAGGTGATTTTTTCTTATCAAAACCGCTAAAGTCAGCATCAACAAAGGCACGAGTCATTTCACGTGCTCGGTCTGCTCTGAAGTTAGCAAAGATAACAGTGTCGCCGTCATTAATCTCAACAGCTGTTTGGCCTTCTGGTACTACTGTAGTTGCAGCAACGAATTCATCGTTTTCATCACGTGCATAAGCCTCTTCTAGTGCGGTTACGCCATCAGTGTAGCTGTATTCAGCAATACCACTAACCATAACGTCATAAGCAAGCTCGACACGGTTCCAACGGTTATCGCGGTCCATTGCATAGTAACGACCAACAAGTGTTGCTAAACGGCCGCAGCCAAGTTCTGCAAATAATGCTTCGATACGCTCAATTGATGCTTTTGCACTGCGTGGCGGCGTGTCACGACCATCTAAGAAACCGTGGAAGTAAACTTCTTTTGCACCGCGCTTGGCTGCAAGTTCAATCGTTGCAACAATGTGGTCTTCGTGACTATGAACACCACCCGGGCTTAAAAGACCCATGATATGTACAGCTTTGCCTGCATTTACAGCTTTGTCGATATTATCAACAAGTGCTGGGTTGCTATCGAATTCACCATCATCAATGGCTTTTGTGATGCGCGTAAAATCTTGGTAAACAATACGGCCAGCACCTAAGTTTACGTGGCCTACTTCAGAGTTACCCATTTGTCCTGCAGGTAAACCAACATCAAGTCCCGAACCTGAAATTAATGTATGTGGGCGGGTTGCCCAAAGGTTATCGAGTACTGGGGTATTAGCAGCAAGTATAGCGTTACTTTCTGTATCTTCACGGTATCCCCAACCGTCTAAGATCATTAATACCAATGGTTTTTTATGCTCTGTCATTATAGCTCCTGAAGATTGGCACTTATATATCACTAGCATACCGTGTTTTATGGTTTTGATCAGCTATCAATATGTCATATTAAAATATTTCACGCCCTAGCATTTTCAATTCAAGCACGTATACTTGCGTGGCAAATTTTAATTAACCCATGGCTATGCGCTGTGGTACCTAAATTTCTTAGTGGAAAACGCATGGATCAATATATTGAATTTATCTCAAATCATCCGGTTTTGAGCATCATTTGGTTAGCATTAGTAGCAATGCTGATCAGCAGTTGGTTTAAAAGTAAATTTTCAGCTATTCGCCAGATTAACCCACAACAAGTAACTTTGCTGATTAATCGTGAAGATGGTCAAGTCGTTGATATTCGTCCTCAAAAAGAATTTAATTCGGGTCGAATTGCGGGTGCAGAGCATTTAAATCCGGAAAAAGCTAAACAATCTGATTTTTCAAGCCTTGAAAAGTTCAAGAGTAAACCCATTATACTTGTATGTACTACAGGCATGACAGCTTCAGGTATCGCAACTGCTATGCATAAAGCAGGCTATGAGCGTGTTTATGTATTATCAGGTGGTATGGGTGCATGGCAATCAGCGAGCCTACCAACAACGACAGGCCGTTAAATATCTACGTTGCAGCTCGATAGAGGAATTATTATGAGTAATGTTGTTCTTTACACAAAGGCTTACTGCCCATTTTGCCAACGCGCTTTGGCATTGTTAGACAGTAAAGGTGTAAACTATACGAACATTGATATTGGTGTTCATCCAGAACGACGCGATGAAATGATCGATAAAGCAAGTGGTGGTTACACGGTGCCACAAATTTTCATCAATGATGAACATATCGGTGGTTGCGACGACATGATGGCAATAGAGGCTCAAGGCCTTTTAGACGCAAAGCTTAACGCTTAATTTTTTAATTATAAAAACGAATTCAAGATAGGAATTACAATGAACGAAGAAAATCAAAACGCAGCAGAACAACAAGCAGGCGCGCAATTCACAATCCAACGTATTTACACAAAAGATGTTTCATTCGAGACACCTAATTCGCCAGCAATTTTCCAAAAAGAGTGGACTCCTGAAGTTAAACTTGACCTAGATACTCGTTCTAACAAGTTAGAAGAAGGTGTATTTGAAGTTGTTCTTGCATTAACAGTGACAGCATCTATCGGTGAAGAAACTGCGTTTCTTTGTGAAATTCAACAAGCAGGTATTTTTACTATCGCTGATGTTGAAGAAGTACAACTTGCACACATGCTAGGTGCATTCTGCCCGAACGTACTTTTCCCTTACGCTCGTGAAGCAGTATCAAATTTAGTTAACCGTGGTACTTTCCCACAATTAAACTTAGCACCAGTTAACTTTGATGCTCTTTTTGCTCAATACATGCAACAGCGTGCAGCTCAAGAGCAACAGGCAACTGCAGACGCATAAGCTATGACTACAGCACAATCAGCTGTTACAGTTTTAGGGGCGGGGTCGTATGGCACCGCCCTTGCTATTTGCTTTGCCAGAAATGGTCACCCAGTCACTTTATGGGGGCGCAATAGCGATGACGTTGCTACGCTTGCAGCTGAGCGAAAAAATCAACGTTATGTTCCTGATGTCACCTTTCCTGAGTCGCTAAAGCTAGAAGCTGATCTAGAAACAGCAGTAAAAGCAAGTAAAATCATTCTAGTGGTTGTACCAAGTCATGCTTTTGCAGGCACTCTTCAGAAAATAAAACCATGGTTAAACGAGGAAGCTGAAGTTGCGTGGGCTACAAAAGGTTTAGAGCCTAACACAGGGCGTTTATTGCAAGAAGTTGCAGTACAAGAGCTTGGGGATAATATTCCACTGGCTGTGCTTTCAGGACCTACTTTTGCTAAAGAAATGGCTATGGGCTTGCCAACAGCTATTTCGGTATCGTCGACTTCTAAAGATTTTGCAAAGCAGCTGGCTGATCTTTTACATTGTGGCCGCTCATTTAGGGTGTATAACAATGATGATTTCATTGGTATACAACTTGGTGGCGCAGTAAAAAATGTCATTGCGATTGGCGCAGGTATGTCGGACGGTTTTGGCTTTGGGGCTAATGCTCGTACAGCTTTAATAACCCGTGGTTTAGCTGAGCTGTGTCGTTTAGGTTGTGCATTAGGTGCCCGTTCAGATACCTTTATGGGCATGGCAGGTCTTGGTGACTTAATCTTAACCTGTACAGATAACCAATCGCGTAACCGTCGTTTTGGTCTGGCACTGGGTAAAGGTGAAGGAGTTGAAGCGGCAATCGAATCAATCGGTCAGGTTGTCGAAGGCTATAGAAATACTAAAGAAGTGTTTTTACTTGCTGAGCGTACCGGCATCGAAATGCCGATCACAGAGCAAATTTACAAAGTGCTTTATGAAAATAAAGATGTAAAAGAAGCTGCGATGGCGTTGCTTGGTCGAGAGCAAAAGTCAGAGTAATGATACCGGCGCACTTAAAACAAAACGCGATTAGTAATCGCGTTTTTTGTTTTTTACAACTTATAACTGCTCGCAATGTGAGGTACTAATACCTTCTCTTTTAAAGATCTAAAAAACCAAATCTTAGCCTTGTTATTAACGAGATTTTGTTGCCTCAAAATAGCTCACTTAATTAAGCGAATAGGTATTACTTAAGTTGGTTGTTTAACTTGTTTTTATTAATGAAATCGACCACTTGTTCAGCTTTAAGAGGCTTACTGTAATAGAATCCCTGTTGAAAATGGCAACCCATAATATGTAACATGTAAGCCTGCTCTTGGGTTTCAACGCCCTCGGCAATAATATTAATACCGAGATACTTTGCTAAGCGGACAATAGTTGCAGTGATGTTTCTATCTTGATCGTTATGAGCGATGTCTTTGACAAAGGATTTGTCAATTTTTAGGGTGTCGATAGGAAACCGTTTCAGGTAACTTAATGATGAGTGCCCTGTACCAAAGTCGTCTAGGGCGATGTTAACACCAAGCGCTTTTATACGTGTCATTTGCTGAAGGGCAAACTCAGGGTTATCCATCATTGCACTTTCTGTTATTTCTAACTCCAAGCAGTAGGCTGGCACATCAAACTTGCCTAAGTATTCTATTAATGTGTCTATTAAGCTACTGTGCTGAAAGTGTAATGCAGAAATGTTAATGGCTACATTGCCAAACCGTATATTTTGCTTTTGCCAGCTAGATAGTTGTTTTAGTAACCGCTCTATTAGTAATTGTGTTAGTGGGATAATGGCACCATTTTGTTCTGCAAGAGGGATGAATTCGTCAGGTGTTATAATACTGCCATCATCTTGAGGCCACCTTACTAGGGCTTCAAAGCCATGCAGACGATTGTGTTGAGCATCAAACTTAGGTTGGAAGTAAAGTTCAAAGTCATTATTGGTGATTGCCTTAAACAGAGCGCTTTCTTTCGTTAACTCGGTTGGGTCAAGTGTGTGGCGATCTTTATCAAAAAACTGGTATGTATTTCGGCCTATTTTTTTTGCATGATTTAATGCGCTATTCGCACTGCGCATCAGGTTCTCGCAGTTATAAGCATTGTCTGGATAAATAGCGAGACCACAACATACAGATAATGAAGTTTCAAAATTATCCAGCATAAAAGGTGTTTTGAATTGCTGAAGAACTGTATCCACAGTTTGCTTTGCAAAGAATATCGTTTTTCCTGAATAAAGGTATGGAGGAACAAGTATTGCAAACTCATCTGCACCTAGTCTGGCGATTGTGAAGCCTGAATTGAGCGATGCTGTTAAGCGGCACGCGACCTCTTTGAGTAACACATCACCTAAGGTATGACCTAAAGAGTCATTTATCTTTTTGAAATTATCGATGTCAATAAATACGATGAGTAAACTCGGGTAAGTGTCGTTACATGCTTTGATTGCTTTATCAAGAGATTCAATAAAAATAGCACGATTCGATAATCCTGTAACAGTATCTTTTGTTGTGAGCTTAAGCATACTGCGCTCAGTATTTTTACGAGTTGTGATATCGTAAAACAGTCCAACATAGCGAACAGTAGGCTTAGTCAGTGATGAGGTTATTACTTTGGTGATTGATAAAGCCAGAGCGTAAGGTTGACCGTCTTTACGAATGTTCCACATTTCGCCAGACCAGTAACCATCTTGCTCTAACTCTTGGAGAATGATTGCTTCAAGCTGTTGGTCTCGACCGTTTTGAGTTAGCGCCTTAAACTTTTTGCCGATAACATCGACTTTTTGATAGCCAGTAATTTCAGAAAAAGCGTCATTTATCTCAATGATATTGAAGTCTTCGTCGGTTATCCAAATAGCATCTTTTGCTTTAGACAATAACGCATCCGTGAATATCATTTTTTTATTTCTGTAATAAAAAAACAGCCAAGCCAAAAGTAATAAGGTAATGAGGGCCAGAAGAATGATATATGGAAAATTAGAAGCTTGCGTGGGCAAGGTTGTTGCAGCTGATGCTTTACCTAATGGAAGATGCATCAGCAAGGTCGAGCAACATAAAATATGAAAAGGGCGCATTTAAAACCATCTTTAGGAACAAGCCAGCCTATTTAGGTTAGTTCATAAAAAATGGTAATGCTAAATAATTAGTGTGTTTTTATTAAAAACGTTTTTTCAATAACTTACTGGCCATTAATAAAGCCAAGTTGACGCCAAGACTCATATACAAATACAGCCACAGAATTAGATAAGTTCATGCTTCGACTGTCTTTTTGCATCGGGATACGTACTCGTTGCTCTTTAGGTAAAGATTGAATGAGCTCATCAGGTAGGCCTCGAGTTTCCGGACCAAACACTAAACAGTCACCTGGTTGGTATTGTGCTTGATGGTGAAACTGACTGCCTTTAGTCGTACATGCATAGACTTTCTTAGGTTGACATTTTTCTAGGTATGCTTCGAACGAAGCATGACGTTGTACGTGACTAAATTCATGATAATCAAGTCCTGCACGTTTTACACGCTTGTCATCCCATTCAAAGCCAAGAGGTTCAATAAGATGTAAGGCGTAGCCAGTGTTTGCGCATAAACGGATGATATTTCCAGTGTTAGGTGGGATCTCTGGTTGGTATAACACTATATCAAGCATGTGACTCTCTTTTTTAAACAATATCAATTGTCGGTGAGTATACACGAACTCAAATAAAAAGATGATATACTGACAACTGTTAATATCTAAAGGTAAGTTTTGTGCAACATCGCAGTTATGAGTTTTGGGTTAAAACAGCTAGTTTAGTGACTATCACTATGGTCAGCTTGATGATTGCCGCAAAAAGTTGGGCATGGCTTGCTTCAGGCTCAGCATCTATGCTTGGCTCATTAACCGACTCACTGATGGACATCACTGCATCTTTAATGAGCTTTTTAGTGCTAGGTTATGCATTACGTCCAGCGGATGATGATCATCGCTTTGGTCATGGTAAAGCGGAAGCATTAGCAGGCCTTGCTCAAGCTGCATTCATTGCCGGTTCTGGTTGTTTTTTAGCGTTCCATGGTATTGAGCGTTTATTCAACCCTGTTACCTTAAAGCATTCTGATTTAGGTATTTGGGTAAGTATTTTTGCGATTGTTTGTACGTTAGTGGTGGTATTTGTACAAACCAAAGTGATTAACCACACAGAATCTATCGCAATTAAAGCTGACTCAATTCATTACAAAGGTGACTTGATCTTAAACCTAGCTGTGTTGCTGGCTATTGTGTTGGCTAAATACGGTGTTGCATATGCAGATCCTCTGTTTGCAATTGGCGTCGCAGTTTATTTACTTTATAACAGTTGGGATATTGCCCGTGAAAGTGCTGATCATCTTATGGACAAAGAGCTTCCAGATGAAGAAAAAGAAACGATTCTTGCCATTGTAAATAGTCATCGAGATGTTTATGGCGCACATGATATTCGTACTCGCCAAGGCGGTAAGATCAAATTCATTCAAATGCATTTGGAGCTAGAAGATTCACTATCGCTCATTCGTGCTCATCAAGTTGCTGATGAAGTTGAGGTAATGATCCAAACTCATTTTGCATGTGAGATGGATATATTAGTTCACCTAGACCCGCTCTCAGTCGTTCAGAAGTCTCGTCAAACAGAGTCACAAAACTGATAAAAATCGCTGAGTACTGCCTGTCTTATCTCGTCGCGTTCACATAACAGTTCATGGCGAGCACCCGCGTAGGTTTTCAATCGTGCATGTTTCTGTTTATGGGTAAGTGCAAATTGCGCAGCATTATCGACCACGGTATCTTGCTCTGCACTTGCGATAAATAAAGGAATATCGACTTTTTTATCGATTAAAGAAGCAATAAAATCAAACGATGCATTGAGCCAGCCGTAGGTGACGCCACCTAGTTGTAAATCATCTTCTGCTGCATACAGTTCCCTAAACAGCTTATAGCGAATTTCACTACTGGTTAATTCATTGGCTGTAAAGTCGACCGGCAAATAGTCGCTTTGGCCAAATGCGTAACTACGACCAAGACCAAGTAAGGATGCAATTTTAGCTGCCAGTTTTGCTAAAGGCTTTGGTGTACCTTTGGTGTGAATATCAAACATTGGCGCGGATAAAAAAGCACCTGAAAACTGATGCTGATAACGCGAGAGGTAATCATAGGCAATAGCACTCCCCATTGAATGGCCGAGTAAAACCTGCTTTCCTTGCCAGTGCTGCTTTACCACTTTATCAATAAACACGGCAAAGTCATCGGCATAGTCAGTAAAACGATTTACATAGCCTTTGTGAGCGTTTTTTAAATGACGATAAGAGCGACCTTGGCCTTGGTGGTCAACACTAAAAACCGCAAAGCCATTTTGATAAAGTTCCCACAGTAACTCCTTATACTTAACCAAAGACTCAATTCGGCCACTACTAATGACAACAGCTGTATTTGCTTGCTCAGGTATGGCATAACCATAATAAAGCTGACCATGACTCGTGCTAAGAAAGTCTTTTTGTAATTGCTCAGAAAAAAACTGATTGATGTGCTCTGTGTTATTTATAAGGCTAGCTTCAGTGCTATAAAACATTTACTGACTCTTTAAAGGAAGGCGGATGTTAACGCAAAGTCCACCATGTTCTTGGTTTTCAAGTGTTAGTGTACCATCATGTGCAGAGATCGCATTCTTTGCAATTGCAAGCCCTAAACCTGTACCTCCGGTGTTTCTATCGCGTGCATGCTCTTGACGAAAGAAAGGCTCACACAGCCTTGCAAGGTTTGCTTCATCAACACCTTTACCATCATCGCAAATAGTCATGTAAATAGCATCAGACTCTTCTAGGTTAATTGAAATGGTGTGCTCTGCGTACTTAATTGCATTGCGAAGCACGTTTTCAAGCGCACTGGCAATTAAGGTTTCATCACACCGAATATCGGTTTTGAGCGCACCATTAACACGCAATACTTTATTACTTTGTTTGGCTTCAAATTGGGCGTCGTTAAGTACGTGATCGACTATGATTTGTAGTGACTGCGTACTTAATGAAAGGGTCTGACTCTTCGCTTCTAACCGTGACACCTGTAGTACATCGGCAATCATTTTATCAAGCTGATTGGCTTCTTTTTCGATACGCTCTAAATAGGCCTGTTGGGTATCATCAGCCTGCATTTGCGCAAGGCCAGTTGCCATTTTTAAGCGCGTTAAAGGTGAACGCAGCTCATGAGAAATATCTGCTAGTAATCGCTTTTGAGCCGTAATAAGTTGTTCAAGCTGTATTGCCATAGCATTAAAATCACGTCCGAGTACACCAAGTTCATCTTGTCGGGTGGACGATACATCAGCTCGGGCTGCTAAGTTACCATTTGCGAGTTTTTTTGCTGTTTCTTTTAGGCTATTAATAGGTGCAATTAAGTTGCGACTGAAGAAAAAGCTAAGCATTAATGATGCAATTAAAGCGATAAATAGCTTTAACCACGTTGGCATTAGCCATAAGCTAACGAAGAACGGCTTTTTGCGTTTCTCGTCAATCTCATAGAGGTAAAACTTACCTTCGGGTACATTTAATTCTATTGGCCCATAAGCTTGATACTCATCGGTAAATATAATTTGTGGGCTCATGTATTTAGTAAAGTTAAGCAAACTTAAGTCAATGTCTTTAGAGATAGGTTCACTGAGCATTTCAACTCCATGTACGTCACCATTTAAGTACAGCAATTTATGCTTTGAAAAGCGCGGATGGGATAATACTTCTTGCGTTGATTTGCCATGTTTAGCAACTATCCGCTCAATACTTTTTGCAGTGTACTGCAAGTTTTTTAGCATCGGGCCGCGTAGATTATCACTGCCTACATTGCTGGTTAGTTGACTCAAAAAAACGAGTAGGGTAATGGTGGCCAGCACGGTAATCCAAAACCATACAAAGATTTTTAAAAATAGGTAGTGACGTGGGTGCTTTAACCAACTAGGAGGTGTCATGTTATTCACCTTGAATGAGTACGTAGCCACTACCACGTATTGTTTTTATTCGTTCATTGTTGACATGTTCAGCTATTTTCTTACGAATATTACTCACATGCATATCTATTGACCGGTCAAACGGAGCAAGGCGTCTCCCCAATACTTGTTCACTTATTTGTTCTTTACTGATCACTTCTCCTGCATGGTCTACTAACATTGCAAGAATTTCATATTCAGTACCTGTTAGGCTGAGGATGTTGTCGTTTACTGAGGCCTCACGTGTTGCAAAGTTAATATTGATACTGTTTACACTTAACGAATTGCTATGTTGATTAGACAGACTATTAATATGTTCAATACGACGGGTAATTGCTTTAACGCGAGCTAGTAGCTCTCTGTGATTAAATGGTTTGGCAATATAATCATCAGCGCCAAGCTCTAACCCAAAGATACGATCAAAGTCCTCTCCTTTGGCTGTTAGCATGATCACAGGAGTGAGTTTATGCTGCCTTAATTGTTTTAAGACTTCAAACCCATCCATAGAGGGAAGCATCACATCAAGTAGAATAAGTTCGTAGTTATATTGCAGTGCTTGTTTTAGTCCTTCAGCGCCATCATGAAAACAATCTACTGTAAATCCCTGTGCTGTTAAGTACTCACTGAGTAATTCGCACAACCCTGTATCGTCGTCGATCATTAATAGTTTCATTTGACACCTAGCAGTTTAATTCTTTGAGGTTATTTTACTCAGTAAATTGTGTAAAAGTGAATCTTTACACAACCTTTACACTGCTTTGCGTTCCTTTGCATTGTAATGAGTATAGTTAACTCATCAGTCGAAAACGACTCTGGAACACCACTCAACAAAAGGTAATGATTATGACTATTTCGAATAAACTTTCTAAATTCGTACTTGTTTGTGGCTTAGCAGCAGCCAGTGTTGGTACTACTTCAGCAACGGCAAAAGGAGACTTTAATCGTGGAATGAACCCACAAGCATGCTTTTTACTTTCTGAGCGCGGTATTGATAAATTACAACTTACAGAAGAGCAGCAAACGAAACTAAAAGCGATTTTTGCTGAGCAGAAAACGCAATTTGAAGCGTTACGTGGTGACAAAGATGCAATGAAAGCCGCTCGTGCAGCTCACAAAGAAAAAATGGATGTATTATTATCTACAGCAAAATTTGACGAAAATGCGGCTCTTGAGCTAATCAAAGCACGTCAGGCGAAAGCTCAGCAGTTTGCCTTGTTAAAGATGAAATCAGAGCATTATATTTGGCAGGTTTTGAATACTGAGCAACGTGAAAGCTACCAAGAAATTAAAAAGCATCTTCGTAAAAAAGGCCATAAAAAGGGTCATCATGGAAATCGTGGCGAGCGTAAAGGTGAGCGCTCTGAAGGTTAAAAGTTAATATTAAAAATGCGGCAGTTGCCGCATTTTTGTATTTCATACCAATTCGCTTAATAAAGTGGTCTATTTTGAGGCAGCAAAACCTCGTTGATAACAAGGCAAAAATTTTGTTATTTAGTTGTGCTCGGCAATTGATCCTGCATTGCTCTACCTTCTGCATCCATGCCGTCGTAAATCAGAAATTTTTAACGCAGGTAGCGACAGGTTTAATCCCTCAAAATGATTAAGTATTATTGCGGATTGGTCCTACTTAAAATTTACTCTTTAAAGAATGAGTCGTCATTTTTAGCGAGCATGGCTTCAATATCTTCAATCATATCTTGGCTAAGCTCATTAGCATTGCTAATAGGTGTTGAAATTCGATTATTTTCGAATGACCACTCACCTAAATCAATAAGTTGACATCGTTTTGAACAGAATGGACGGAACGGACTTTGTTCTGACCACTCCACTTTTTCTTTACAGGTTGGACAATTTACAACAGTTGGCATTGCTGCTTCTCAATAATTCATTTAGGCTGATCTTACTGAACTGGAGTGAGAGAATCCAGTAACGAGTTAGAAACTCGTTACTCGGTTGATTTCTGCAAGTGAGGTGACACCCGCTGCGGCTTTTTTGAGTCCAGATAATCGTAAGTTATTGAATCCTGATCTTAATGCTACTTCTGCAATCTCTAAGGAATTACCACCACGCATAATAATTTGCGCAATTTCAGGTGTGATCTGCATTACTTCATAGACACCAACACGTCCTTTATAACCCTCAGTGCAACTATCACAACCTTTAGGTGCAAATAGTTGTATTTCACTAAGCTTGTCTTTATCAAAACCTTGGCGAATCAGTTCTTCATCAGGTAGTGTTTCTGGTGTTTTACACTTAGGGCAAAGTCGTCTTGCTAGACGCTGTGCAATAATAAGACTAATTGAACTTGCTACGTTATAAGCAGGCACCCCCATATTTAAAAGACGAGTTAGGGTTTCTGGCGCTGAGTTTGTGTGTAGAGTTGATAAAACTAAGTGACCCGTTTGTGCTGCTTTAATCGCGATTTCAGCGGTTTCAAGATCACGGATCTCACCAACCATGACAACATCAGGATCTTGTCGCAAGAATGCTTTTAATGCGTTAGCAAAGGTCATTTCAGCTTTTGGATTAATTTGTACTTGGTTTATCCCTTCAAGGTTTATCTCTACTGGATCTTCGGCGGTACTAATATTACGCTCTGGCTGGTTGAGAATGTTTAAACCGGTATAAAGTGATACGGTTTTACCAGACCCTGTAGGACCTGTCACCAAGATCATCCCTTGTGGCTGCTCAAGTGCATCCATGTAAAGCTTCTTCTGCTCAGGCTCATAGCCAAGGACATCGATACCGAGCATGGCACTTGATGAGTCGAGAATACGCATTACGATTTTCTCGCCCCATAATGTAGGCAATGTACTTACACGAAAATCGATGCTTTTACGTTCGGTTATTTTAAGCTTAATACGACCATCTTGAGGTTTACGTTTTTCTGCGATATCTAGTCGCGACATAACCTTGATACGTGCAGATAAGCGGCTAGCTAAGCTATTTGGTGGGCTTGCCATCTCATGCAAAATACCATCGATACGAAAACGCACACGATATCGGTGTTCATAAGGTTCAAAGTGTAAATCCGACGCGCCTTTTTTAATTGCATCCATTAAAATTTTATTGATGTAGACAATAATCGGTGCATCGTCTTTGTCTTCATCTTTAGCTGCTAAATCAGTTGAGGTTTCGGTTTCAAGCTCGCCAAGCTCTTTAAATTCGCTTTCGCTAAGATGTAAACTTCCGGTCGCATCGAATAATTGTTCAATTTTATTTTCGAGTTGATTGTAATCAACAACCACGACTTCGCATGAGAGACCTGTACTAAACTCAAAGTTTTCAAATGCACCATAGTCGGTCGGATCCGATGCGGCTATATAGAGCTTACTGCCTTTTTTTACAAGTGGCAGAATGTGATGCTCGCGAATGAGTTTTTCTTTGATCAGCTCTTCAGAAATTTTTGTGACATCAAAGTCTTTAATATCAAAATAAGGAACACGAAATAGATCGGTGCATTGCTCGGCAAGTTCACGACCATCCATACCGCAACTTTTAGCTATAAGCTCTGCGGTAGAACTATACTCTTTTTGTTTTAACTTTACTGTCTCGGCATCAATACGTCCAAGAGTAATGTACTTTCTGAGAAGCGGTGAGTTTATATTCATTGCGCACCTAAGTTGAGCCTATCTTTGCCACAATTTACCAGAAAAAATTAGGGTATAACATCAGTCTTGTCTGATTTAGTCAAAATTGCAAAATAAAATCATCATAAACTCATGTATTTACATTGTTTGCTAATTCTTTTGGGTTAGTTTGCGGCATGCTAATTAATATTAGCATTCTATTTTGAATTAGCTATTGTTGTGCAGATGCTAAATATGAGAGATGTAACTCTTTCACTGTAAGAAAAACCTCTCTAAGAGGACGATTGTTATCCAAAATATCATCCGCTTTTAGTAGCTTATCGTCTCTAGGCATTTGTGAGGCTATGATTTGCTCAGCTAACTCAGTGGAAACATTATCGCGTGCTGTGGTTCTCGTTATTTGCACCTCAACCGGAACGTCAACGAGCAAAGTGCGGTTACAAAATTTCTCTAAGCCATTTTCGAATAGTAGTGGTGCAACTAATATTACATAGGAGCTGGTGGCCTTTTGTAATTGCCTCAGCATTGATTCTCTAATAAGCGGGTGCAATAAGCTATTTAGCCATTGTTTTTTAGATTCATCAGCAAAGATTATTGTTCTTAGTTTTGCGCGATCGAGTGTGCTGCTACTCGTGAGTATTTCATCACCAAAATATTCAGTAATTTTTTTAAGACCCGTTGAGCCTGGCTCGACAACTTCTCTGGCAACAACATCAGCGTCGACTACTTTAATTCCAAGTTCTTCAAACATTGCGCTTACCGCGCTTTTTCCAGAGCCAATACCGCCAGTAATTCCTAAAATCCACTTTGCCATAATCAGTAACCTAAAAAGTTAAAGTAATAGGCTTGAATTTGCTCACGCCATAGCAAAGTGACCCAACCAGCAATCGCAAGGTAGGGCCCAAATGGGATTGGCGTGGTTTTATCTTTACCTTGAATGATTATTTGTGTAATGCCAATGATGGCACCAACGACACTTGATAATAGCACGATAGTTAAAATATCTTGCCAGCCTAGCAGCGCACCAAACACGGCTAACAGTTTAAAGTCGCCATAACCCATGCCTTCTTTACCAGTAGCAAGCTTGAATAACCAGTAGACACTCCATAAGCTCAGGTAGCCAACTGCGGCGCCGATAATAGCATCGGTTGGCGCAATGGTAATATCCAAAGTTGCAGCAATTAATGCTAACCAAACCAATGGCAATGTGAGCTGATCAGGCAGTAACATATGATCTATATCTATAAAGGTTAAAGCGACCAAAACCCAAGTAATTAATATATAAAGTAGAGCTAATTTAGTTGGACCAAACACAGCTGCAACTATTAAACTTAAAACAGCTGTTAAAATTTCAACAATAGGATAACGCACCGAAATCGGTGTTTTGCAACTGGCACAACGACCTTTGAGTAATAACCAACTTATAACAGGAATATTCTGCCAAGCTTTTATTGGTGCTTTGCATGTAGGGCAAGTTGAACTAGGTTTTACTAAGTTAAAGGGGTTTTGTTCTGTTTGCTGTTTTGAATTGAGCTCATCGGCCAATACAATACGGCATTCTGTTTGCCATTCTCGTTTCATCATCAGTGGCAAACGATAAATCACCACATTTAAAAAGCTACCAATACACAGGCTAACTAAGCCCACAGTCAAAAAATAAAACCACTGCTGACTTTGCATTGCAGTGGTTATATCAAGAAAAAAGTTTTCCATTAAGTTACCTAACTTCTGGCCATTTATAGGCCGATTTTATTTCGCTGTGTTGAAACGTTTTTATTATTTATTTTATATTGCAAACTATCAACTAGCCTTTACAGCTTAATTTTAAATCACCGAACCGAGTTGGAAGATTGGTAAGTACATAGCAACAATCAAACCACCAACAAGTACGCCTAAAACCGCCATGATAAGGGGCTCAAGTAAGCTTGATAAACCGTCTACTGCATCATCTACTTCTTGCTCATATATCGTTGCCACTTTAGCAAGCATACCATCGAGTGAACCTGACTCCTCACCAATGGCCACCATTTGTACGACCATATCAGGGAATATTTTTGTGTTGCGCATTGCCCAGTTCATTAAGTTACCGGAGCTTACTTCGGCTTTTATCTCTAAAATCGCATAACGGTACACCGCATTACCTGAAGCGCCCGCTGCAGAATCTAGCGCATCAACCAGTGGCACACCAGCTGCAAAGGTAGTAGATAAAGTACGAGCATAACGAGCAACAGCCGCTTTATTCAAAATCATACCAATGACAGGCAATTTTAATATAGCCCTGTCATTTGCATCTCTGAGCTTTTTACTTTTAAGAAGTGCTTCTTTATATGCAAAACCTGCAGCGGCAATAGCAATAAGCATCATCCACCAATATTCTTGCATAAACTCTGAAATACCAATCACCATTAAAGTAAATGCGGGTAGTTCAGCACCAAAGCCATTAAATATTTCTTGGAATTGCGGTACTACAAATATCAGCAAGATAGATGTAACGATTAGAGCAACCACTAAAACCGCAATAGGGTAAAACATGGCTTTTTTAATTTTTGATTTGAGAGCTTCTGCTTTTTCTTTATAAAGTGCTACTCGGTCAAATATTTTATCAAGTGCGCCTGACTGCTCGCCAGAGGCTACTAGGTCACAATATAAATCATCAAAATGACGAGGGTGTTTGCGAAGCGCTTGTGAAAGAGGGATACCGGCTTTAACATCATCGCCAATACCTTCCATAAGTTTGGCAACACTTTTATTTTTAGCACCTGAGCCAATCATTTCAATAGATTGAATGAGGGGAACCCCTGCCATTAGCATAGTTGCAATTTGTCGAGTAATGAGGGCAATATCTTTAGCTGTGATTTTTTGGACGCGAGCGCCGAATAAAGGCTTTGCTTTACGTTTTACTTTCGACGGAATTATACCTTGCTTGCGTAGTTGTGCTTTAACCAACGCTATGCTTTGTCCAGAAAGTTCACCTTCAAGTTTTTTGCCGCGAGCACTCACACCAACCCATTGGAAAGTGTCTAAGCTTTTATTTTCAGGTTGTTTAGCCATTTTTTTCTTTGGAATAGAAGAGAGAAAGGTAGCTTGAGCCGCTACCTTAAAATGATTAAAACTATTTAATCAGGTGTCACTAAATTTGACAAGAACTAGGTACGTACTTGTTTTTATCTGCTGAATCAATAGTACAAGTCCAGTTGATTTCTCCAGCAGGGATTGTACCGCTCGCTAGAGCTGCTGTACCAGTTTTTGGCGTCATTGTTAGTTCAACTGCTCCAGCTTTAGCTGTAGAAGTAACTGTAATAACACCTGTGGTTGCTGCGATAGCTACAGCTGAACAGTTTTCAGTTGCAGCGTTTGGATTAAAACCAGAATTAAATGCTGCACCTTCAGCTGCATTCATTGCTACAGTTGTTTTTGCTGCACTAGCAAGGTTTACACATTCTGAAACTCGAGCTTTAACTGTGTAATCTTGATAAGCAGGCAGTGCTACCGCTGCCAAAATACCGATGATTGCAACTACAATCATTAATTCAATTAGGGTGAAACCCTGTTGCTTTTGTTGTGTCATTTGTTCCTCTCCTAAAGGATATGATGATTTAGTAAGTTTAGCTATAACTTCAGCGTTGTAAAACCAAGGCTCAATTTACAGGTTAAATCTTACAGTTTTAATTTAAATGTCTTCAAATATAGCGTGATTGATAACAAAGTTTTCAACAAACATCCCATGTTCAAAGCATATAAAATTACTTTAGCATTATTCAATGCATTTGAAAGCTATTTTACTGTAAGACAAGCGATTTTTCTGAATTTTCCGGTCTTGTTTTGAGACAGGTCAAGCCTCTAAAATAGGGGGAACCCATTAGTAAGGTCTATGCGCCTGTTGTAAGTAATTGAAATGTTTGTAGTTTAACTGTTAGTTATGAGTAGTTTAGTACAAAAGGTTGATCTGCATCAAACAAATGTATGTTTTTTGTTACTCACCTAAGCTTTTTACGTATTTAATGCTTTTTTTATTTTCTTGTCAATAAATTAGGTAAGTCACTAAATACGTATAAAGGGGAAGTTAGCCGTTAAATCGCATGGATAGATCGATTGATTGTAAATTTTTTGTAAGTGCACCGCTCGAGATAAAATCTATACCTGCTTGCGAGTAAGTTTTAAGAGTTTCGAGTGTCATATTGCCAGACACTTCAAGCTTTGCGCGCTTATCTGTTATTGTGACTGCTTGCTGAATTTGCTCAACGGTGAAGTTGTCGAGCATAATGATATCAGCACCCGCAGTGATTGCTTGCTCAAGCTCATTAAGTGATTCAACTTCTACTTCAACTGGCTTTGTAGGGTGGTTGCTTTTTGCTTGTGCTACTGCTTTATCAATACCGCCACATGCAGCGATGTGGTTTTCTTTAATAAGAAATGCATCAAATAGCCCGATGCGGTGATTCGCGCCACCACCACATTTAACTGCGTATTTTTGTAACGCCCGTAAGCCAGGAATTGTTTTGCGTGTATCGAGTAGCTGTGTGGTTGTACCTTCTAGCTCTTTTACATAACGAGCAGTTGTTGTTGCTGTGCCAGAAAGTGTTTGTACAAAGTTAAGGGCCGTGCGCTCTGCAGTTAAAATAGCGCGAGCTGAACCAGATGCTGTAAACAAAGTAGCATTCGCTGCGACTTTATCGCCATCATTTACCAGTACATCAACTTTTACTGTTGGATCGACTTGGTTAAATACTTCTAAAATAATCTCTTTTCCACAAAATACACAGTCTTCACGAGTTATTACCTTGGCATTCGCTTGCTGGTTTTCAGGTATCAGCTGTGCGGTGATATCACCGTCACCGGCGCTTTGGTAATTCAAATCTTCATCAAGGGCAAGTTTAACCAATTGGCTAATTAAAGAGTGAGGGACTGACATGTAGAAAGCTCATTGTTTATGAATAAATTGGCGAAATTTTACTATGTTTAACCCCTTATTAGAAGTTAAAGATCGACCGCCAGTAGAGGAGGCTTAATCGCATCCTCCTTAGCGAAAATGAATCTAACTAGACCCTAAGTTTTTAACCATTTACACTATTTAACTTTACTGTCATTGTTAGTTTTTAAAATGCATATAAATGAACTTGGTCAATTAAACAATGTGTTACAACGTCCATGTGCACATTATGATGAACGCCCTGATAATGAAGTCTCATTATTGGTCATTCATAATATTTCTTTGCCGGCAGGGCAGTTTGCAACACCTTATGTTGATGATTTATTTATGGGATGTATTGATTGTTCTGCGCATGAGAGCTTTGCTGATTTAGACGGTTTGCGGGTTTCCGCCCATTGCTTTATTCGTCGTACAGGAGAGATAATTCAGTATGTTCCTTTTACCAAACGAGCTTGGCATGCAGGCGTATCAACATTTGAAGGCAGAGAACGCTGTAATGACTTTAGTATTGGTATTGAGCTTGAAGGCACCGACACGCAAGCGTATACCCAAGCACAATATAATGCATTACACTTGGTGACATCGGCATTAATCGAAAAGTACCCAGATATTAATCGTTCGCGTATCGTTGGTCATTGTGACATTGCACCGGGCCGAAAAACGGATCCAGGTAGAAGTTTCGATTGGCAATACTATTTTGATTTAGTGTTTTAGTTAAAGGATATAGGTAAAAGCATGATCTTAATTTCAATAATTGTTGCTTTGGTGATTGAGCGTTTAGGGGCGCGGGCTGATTATTGGCAAATCGGTTTTTATGCCAACTCCTATCTTAAGCACTCGCAAAAACACCTTTCAGAAAAAGGCTTATTCAATTCCCCAATAGGCTTTTTGATTTGGTTAATGTTACCAGTGGTTGCCGTTGGACTCGTTTATCAATTCTCAGATTTTATAATTTGGCAGTTAGCTGTGAATGTTGCTGTACTGTTGGTTTGCTTTGGCTGTGCTAAGCAGCGTGCTTTATACAAGTCATACTTAAATGCATTAACACGTAACGATCAAGAAGCTGCTTCTTTATTTGCATTACAGATGGGGCAAAAGAAAACAGAAGATCAGCCCCATGGTGAGACATTTGGGCAAACGCTAGCATGGCTAAATTTTCGTTTTTATTGTGCAGTGATTTTTTGGTTTGTGGTTTTAGGTGTACCAGGCGCGGTGCTTTATGCACTAGTTCGAACCCTTGCAGACAAGGTAAGGGATGATCACAGTGTTGTCTATGCTAAACGTTTTAAACTGATTCATAGCTTACTGTTTTGGCTCGATTGGTTACCAGCACGTGTTGCAAGCTTTGGTTATTTAGTGATTGGTAACTTTAATAAAGGCACCAGTTGTTGGTTGAAGTATGTGCTCGACTTTTCAGTTAGTAACCGAAAAGTCGTTACGCAAACCGCACTTGCTGCTGAGCAAATAGAGCAACAACATTTTGGCTGTACTTACGAAGCCACCTGCATGATGAAACTTGTAAAAAGAAATGTATTGTTCTTTTTAGTGATTATTGCAGCACTTACTTTATTTGGTGGTTTGGCGTAGTAGATTGTAGGAATGACTTTATTCATAAATTGCTCTGTTAGTGCACTTCTATTGAGTTCTGATTTTTCAGCACTGAAGTGCATCCTACCTGTACTTGCTTCCAAGTCATTCAAATAGACTAACATCTACTATCTGATGACTAAATGCTTAGATGTAATACCTAGTGCTTACCAATCTGGTCTGACCATTTAATTTTTATTGTTTTTTCCTTCAGAAAAAGTCACTTTAATCCATACTGTTTAATCTTTAAGCGAATTGCGTTAGGGTGTTATTAGTCTTAAATCGCACTGAAATTGACAGAAATACGGGTTTTTGATAACGTATGTCTCAATTTGGTATGACCAATTTACCTTTTTGGTCAAGGCACAAAGTTAAGTACCCGATATTTATAGGGTTAATGCATAACAATGCGGACGTTAATAAATGTCTTTAAAGATTAAAGCAGCAAAATTATCTGATGTTATTTTACAGCAACTTGAGAATATGATTCTCGAGGGATCGTTAGCGCCAGGTGAAAAGCTGCCTCCGGAACGTGAGCTTGCGAAACAATTTGAAGTGTCGCGACCTTCACTGCGTGAGGCAATCCAAAAGCTAGAAGCAAAAGGCTTGGTGACACGTCGCCAAGGCGGCGGAACCTTTGTAAAAAATCAACTTGAAGAGGGGCTCACTGATCCGCTTTTTGATTTGATCAGTAAGCATCCAGAGTCACAATTTGATTTACTTGAATTTCGTCATGCCCTTGAGGGGATCGCGGCTTATTACGCGGCTATGCGTGGTACCACCAATGACTTTAAAAAAGTAAAACAAAGCTTTGATAATATCGCGCTTGTTAACGATGACATTGTGCAAAAAGCAAAAGCCATTAATGCATTCCATTTTAGTGTGGCTGAAGCGTCTCATAACGTGGTGTTACTACATCTAGTTAGAGGGATGCAGGCTCTACTAGAGCAAAATGTATTACAGAATTTAACTGTACTGTTAAAAAAACCACAGATCAGCCAACAGCTTGCAGAGCATAGGCGACTGTTGATGGATGCGGTTATTGAAGGAAACCCAGAGCAAGCACGTCTTGCTAGTAATGCTCATTTAGCCTTTATCGAAGAAGCCTTACTTGAGGCTGGCAAAGAGCATTCGCGGATTGAACGTAGTTTAAGACGCACCAAACAACATTAAGCAAGTGATTAGCTAAGTTTAGTTAACTACTTAATTTAAGATTTATTAAAATAATTAGTATTTTAAACATAAGGAAACCTCCATATGTCTGAAGTCAATAAAATTGACGTAGACGCGCTAGAAACACAAGAGTGGTTACAAGCCCTTGAATCTGTTGTGCGCGAAGAAGGTGTAGAACGAGCTCAATATTTACTTGAGCAAGTGTTAGAGCAAGCCCGTTTAGACGGTGTTGATATGCCTACTGGCACGACTACTAACTACGTTAATACCATTCCGGTAGATCAAGAGCCTGCTTACCCAGGTGACGTAAACATTGAACGTCGTATTCGTTCAATCATCCGTTGGAATGCGATCATGATCGTATTACGTGCGTCGAAAAAAGATCTAGACTTAGGCGGCCATATGGCGTCTTACCAGTCTTCTGCTGCATTCTATGAAGTGTGTTTTAACCACTTCTTCAAAGCACCAAACGATGTAGACGGCGGTGACTTAGTGTATTACCAAGGCCATATTTCTCCTGGTATCTATGCACGTGCATTTGTTGAAGGTCGTTTAACAGCTGAGCAGCTTGATAACTTCCGTCAAGAAGTTGATGGTAATGGTCTTCCTTCATACCCACACCCTAAATTAATGCCTGAATTCTGGCAGTTCCCTACAGTATCTATGGGTCTTGGTCCGATTGCATCTATCTACCAAGCGCGTTTCCTAAAATACCTAGATGGTCGTGGCTTAAAAGACACTAAAAACCAACGTGTATACGCTTTCTTAGGCGATGGTGAGATGGATGAGCCAGAATCACGTGGTGCAATCTCATTTGCTGCGCGTGAGAAGCTAGATAACCTATGTTACCTAATCAACTGTAACTTACAGCGTTTAGATGGCCCAGTAATGGGTAACGGCAAGATCATTCAAGAGCTTGAAGGTCTATTCAAAGGCGCTGGCTGGAACGTGATTAAAGTTGTATGGGGTAGCGGTTGGGATATCCTACTAGCTAAAGATACAACAGGTAAATTACTGCAGTTAATGAACGAAACCATTGACGGTGATTACCAAACATATAAAGCGAAAGATGGTGCATACGTTCGTGAGCACTTCTTTGGTCGTTACCCAGAAACAGCAGCACTTGTTGCTGATATGACTGATGAAGAAATTTTCGCACTTAAGCGTGGTGGTCATGAGCCATCAAAACTTTACGCTGCATTCAAAAAAGCGGAAGAAACCAAAGATCGTCCAACAGTAATCCTAGCTAAAACTGTAAAAGGTTACGGCATGGGTGATGCAGCTGAAGGTAAAAACATCGCGCACCAAGTTAAGAAAATGGACATGACACACGTTGAGCACTTACGCTCACGTTTAGGTCTTCAAGATTTGGTTTCTGATGAAGAAATTAAAGACCTTCCATATCTTACACTTGAAGAAGGTTCTGAAGAGTACAAGTATCTTCACGCACGTCGTGAAGCACTGCAAGGTTACACGCCTAAGCGTATTGCTAAGTTCTCTGAAAAGTTAACATTACCTGAAGTTGACGCGTTCAAGCCGCTACTTGAAGAGCAAAAACGTGACATCTCTACAACAATGGGCTTTGTACGTGCACTTAACGTGTTACTAAAAGACAAAGGCATTGGTAAAAACATCGTTCCTATCATCGCTGATGAAGCGCGTACGTTTGGTATGGAAGGTTTATTCCGTCAAATCGGTATTTACAACCCGCATGGCCAAAACTATACGCCGCAAGACCGTGACATTGTTTCTTACTACAAAGAAGCGACATCAGGTCAGGTATTACAAGAAGGTATCAACGAGTTAGGTGCAATGTCATCATGGGTTGCTGCTGCAACATCTTACAGCACTAACGACTTACCGATGATCCCATTCTACATCTACTACTCAATGTTCGGTTTCCAACGTGTAGGTGATATGGCGTGGATGGCTGGTGACCAACAAGCACGTGGTTTCTTACTAGGTGCGACAGCTGGTCGTACTACACTTAACGGCGAAGGTTTACAGCACGAAGATGGTCATAGCCACATTCTTGCTAACACAGTACCTAACTGTATTTCTTATGATCCAACATTCGCATACGAAGTAGCAGTAATCATGCAAGACGGTATCCGTCGCATGTACGGTGAAGACCAAGAAAACGTGTTCTACTACCTAACGCTAATGAACGAAAACTACCATCAACCAGCAATGCCTGAAGGCGCTGAAGAAGGTATTCGTAAAGGTATCTACAAACTTGAAACTGTGGCTGGCGAGAAAGCAAAAGTACAGTTACTAGGTTCAGGTACAATCATGATGGAAGTGCGTAAAGCGGCACAAATCCTCAGCGAAGAATATGGCATTGGTTCAGATGTATTCTCTGTAACGTCATTCAACGAGTTAACACGTGATGGTCAAGATGTTGAGCGTTTCAACATGCTTAACCCTGAAGCAGAACAAAAGACTGCTTACATCACAAATGCATTAACAGATGCAGTAACTGTTGCAGCAACAGACTACATGAAGAACTACGCAGAACAAGTTCGTTCATTTGTTCCAAGCAGCAACTATAAAGTGTTGGGTACAGATGGTTACGGTCGTTCTGATAGCCGTGAAAACTTACGTCGTCACTTCGAAGTTAATGCGGGCTATGTTGTGGTTGCAACATTATCAGAGCTTGCTAAACGTGGTGAAGTTGAGAAGTCAGTGGTTGTTGAAGCAATCAAGAAGTTCGACATCGACACAAACAAAGTTAACCCGCTATACGCATAAGAGGTTCCAATGAGTATTGAAATTAAAGTACCAGATATCGGTGGCGATGAAGTTGAAGTAACCGAAATCCTTGTTAGCGTTGGTGATAAGGTTGAGGTTGATCAGTCGTTATTAACGGTTGAAGGCGACAAAGCATCAATGGAAGTACCTGCTGCACAAGCAGGTACGGTTAAAGAAATTAAAGTAGCTGAAGGTGATACGGTAACGACGGGTTCACTTATCATGATCTTCGAAGGTGAAGAACAAGCAGCTGCACCAGCACAAGCTAAAGAAGAAGCTAAAGAAGAGCCAACTAAACAATCTTCAGCTTCTGCAACGCAAGAAGTTAATGTACCAGATATAGGCGATGATGAAGTTGAAGTAACTGAAATCATGGTTGCGGTAGGTGACACGGTTGAAGAAGAGCAATCTTTATTAAGCGTTGAAGGCGATAAAGCATCAATGGAAGTACCTGCGCCATTTGCTGGTACTGTTAAAGAGATCAAAATCGCAACTGGCGATAAAGTGAAAACTGGCTCTTTAATCTTCGTTTTTGAAACGGCATCAAGCGGCTCTGAAGCATCTGCAGCAGAATCAACTCAAGCAGAATCAGCTTCAGCAGAAGCTGCTCCTGCTTCATCTGGCACTAAAGAAGTAAACGTGCCAGATATCGGTGGTGATGAAGTTGAAGTAACCGAAGTGATGGTTGCTGTTGGCGATAAGGTTGAAGAAGATCAATCAATCTTAAACGTTGAAGGCGATAAAGCATCAATGGAAGTACCAGCACCATTTGCCGGTACAGTTAAAGAAATCAAAGTAGCAGCTGGAGATAAGGTATCAACTGGTTCACTTATCTTTGTATTTGAAGTAGTCGGTAGTGCACCTGCTGCAGCAGAACCTGCTCCTGCAAAAGCTGAAGCCGCTCCTGCTGCAAAAGCACCAGCAGCTGAAAAGCCTGCATCAGCACCTGCAAGCAACGAAGGTTTTGCAGATAACAAAGCGTATGCACATGCATCACCAGTTGTTCGTCGTTTAGCGCGTGAGTTCGGTATTAACCTAGCAAACGTAAAAGGCACGGGTCGTAAGAATCGTGTTGTTAAAGAAGACGTACAAAACTACGTAAAAGACCTTGTGAAGAAAGTTGAATCTGGTCAGCTATCTGCAGGTAAAGGTAATGCGGGTGGCGGTGAGTTAGGTCTTATCCCTTGGCCTAAGGTTGATTTTGCTAAGTTTGGTGAAATCGAAGAGAAGAAACTTTCTCGTATTCAGAAGCTATCAGGTGCTAACTTACACCGTAACTGGGTGCAAATCCCGCATGTTACACAGTTTGACGAAGCGGATATCACAAGCCTTGAAGCATTCCGTAAAGAGCAAAACGCGCTTGCTGAGAAGAAAAAGCTGGGTGTTAAAATCACACCACTTGTGTTTGTGATGAAAGCGGCGGCGAAAGCACTTGCTGAATTCCCAACGTTTAACTCTTCACTGTCTGAAGACGGCGAAAGCTTAATCTTGAAGAAGTACATCAACATTGGTGTTGCGGTTGATACACCAAACGGCTTGGTTGTTCCAGTATTCAAAGATGTTGATAAAAAAGGCATCATTGAACTTTCTCGTGAATTAATGGAAATTTCAGCTAAAGCACGTGACGGCAAGCTAACGTCATCTGATATGCAAGGCGGTTGTTTCACAATCTCAAGCCTTGGTGGTATCGGTGGTACAGCGTTCACGCCAATTGTGAATGCGCCAGAAGTTGCTATCTTGGGTGTATCTAAGTCAGAAATGAAACCTAAGTGGAACGGCAAAGAGTTTGAACCTAAATTAATGGTTCCATTATCAATGTCATACGACCATAGGGTTATTGACGGTGCACTAGCAGCACGCTTTACTGTGACGCTAGCAAGCTACATGAGCGATATTCGTCAATTGGTGATGTAATCGTCTCATAATTTATAAGAATCAAATCCCAGCAAGGTGTTTTTTGCTGGGATTTTTACCATTGGCAATGATACAATCTTTGCCATAGAACAATCTTGGTATAGATATCTGCTCTCCCTTTCTGCCTTGCAGAAACATGGCAGTTAAACTTAGGGGCAGTGTCCCGTTCAAACATTTAAGGTAATAGCATGAGCAACGAATTAAAAACTCAAGTTGTTGTACTAGGCGGTGGTCCTGGTGGTTATTCTGCGGCTTTCCGTGCTGCTGACTTGGGCTTAGAAGTAACATTGGTAGAATCTCGCAACACATTAGGCGGTGTATGTCTAAATGTGGGTTGTATTCCTTCAAAAGCACTTTTACACGTAGCTAAAGTGATTGATGACGCTGCAGAAATGTCATCTCACGGCGTTACTTTTGGTAAGCCTGAAATCGACCTAGACAAAATCCGTGATTGGAAAGAGTCTGTAATCGGTCAATTAACTGGCGGCCTAGACGGCATGGCTAAAATGCGTAAAGTGAAAGTAGTTAATGGCTACGGTAAATTCACTGGTAGCAACACACTAGCTGTTGAAGGTGAAGACGGTACAACAACGATCACATTTGATAATGCTATTATCGCTGCAGGTTCTCAACCTGTTAATTTACCTTTCATCCCTGAAGATGACCGCGTAATTGACTCAACAGGTGCACTAGAGCTTAAAGATGTTCCTGAGAAGCTTCTTGTTTTAGGTGGTGGTATCATCGGTCTTGAGATGGGTACTGTATACCGTGCGCTAGGTTCTGAAATCGACGTTGTTGAATTTGCTGATCAATTAGTACCAGCAGCTGATAAAGACGTTATCAAGATCTACCAAAAATACGTTAAGAACAAGTTCAACGTAATGCTTTCTACTAAAGTAGTTGGCGTTGAAGCGAAAGAAGACGGTCTATACGTTTCATTCGAAGGTAAAAACGCACCAGCTGACGCAGTACGTTACGACAAAGTACTTGTAGCTGTAGGTCGTACACCTAACGGTAAATTACTTGACGCTGATAAAGCAGGCGTTAACGTTGATGAGCGTGGTTTCATCAATGTTGATAAGCAGCTTAAAACAAACGTTGATCACATCTTCGCTATCGGTGATATCGTTGGTCAGCCAATGCTTGCGCACAAAGCAGTTCACGAAGCTCACGTTGCAGCAGAAGTTATCTCAGGTCAGAAACACTTCTTCGATCCTAAGTGCATTCCTTCAATCGCATACACAGATCCAGAAATCGCATGGGTTGGTGTAACTGAGAAAGAAGCTAAAGAGCAAGGCTTAAACATCGAAACTGCGGTATTCCCTTGGGCTGCTTCTGGCCGTGCAATCGCTTCAGCACGTACTGAAGGTCAAACTAAGCTAATCTTCGATAAAGACTCAGGTCGCGTTATCGGTGGTGCTATGGTTGGTATCAACGCAGGTGAAATGTTAGGTGAAATCGGCCTAGCAGTTGAAATGGGCGCAGACGGTGAAGACCTAGCGTTAACTATTCACGCTCACCCAACGCTAAACGAATCAATCGGTCTAGCTGCTGAAATCTTCGAAGGTTCAATCACTGACCTTCCAAACAAAAAAGCAGTTAAAAAGAAGTAAGTTCTTTTAATGAATAGCTTTAAAAAACCCAGCTTAGGCTGGGTTTTTTGTATTTAGATTGGAGCAACAAAAAAACCGTGTTTGTTATTATTACAAGCACGGTTTTTGTTATTAAGAGCTCAGGTTACTTATGGTAGCTTAAGCAGGTTTCAACTTCATTTTTAGAGCCTAAGATCACCGCCACTCGCTGGTGGATGGCATCAGGTTGAATCTCCATGATGCGCTCAGTACCTGTAGAGGCAATACCGCCAGCTTGCTCAATTAGCATTGCCATTGGGTTTGCTTCGTATAATAAACGTAATTTGTTTGGTTTGTTTGGATCTTTCGTGTCTGTTGGATACGTGAAGATACCACCACGGCATAATACACGGTGTACATCACCCACCATTGCAGCAATCCAGCGCATATTGAAGTTACGGCCGCGCGGGCCTGTATCACCGGCTAGCAAATCGTTAATATAATTTTGCATCGCAGGTTGCCAATGGCGTTGATTTGAAGCATTGATAGCAAATTCGCTGGTCTCTTCTGGGATTTTTGCAAACTCTTGCGTTAATAAGAAGGTGCCGTGAGTTTTATCTAAAGTGAAAAAGCGCGTGCCTTTACCTGTGGTAAGAGCTAATACGGTTGATGGGCCATATAACACGTAACCTGCCGCAACTTGGTTCTTACCTGGTTGCATAAAGATACTTGGGTCAGCTGGATCAGAGCCTTCAGGCGCCGCCATAATTGAGAAAATCGTACCAACGAGCGAGTTGATATCAGTATTCGATGAACCGTCAAGTGGGTCGAATGCAACAATGTAGTTGGCATCTGGATTACCCGCAACAGTGAAGTCTTCTTCTTCAGAGGCAATGGCTTTTACGTAGCCCGATTCTAATAAAATATCTTTTAAAAGTTGGTTAGTTAGAACGTCGAGTTTTTTCTGTGTTTCACCCTGAATGTTTTCGTCTAGGGTTGAGCCTAATACGCCAGATAGGGCGCCTTGACCAACACGAAATGAAATCTCTTTACATGCCGCAAGTACCGTTCTGATCAATGAGATCAGTTCACGAGGGCAACCATCTTCTAACAATACCGGTGGGAGTCTACGCATTCTATTTTCCTGATAACGTTGTAGCCAGACATTTTTAGTGTGAGAGAGAATGTCTTAGCAAGCGCTGAATTTCGTCTTAAATAGCTGATTTTTATAAACGGTACTTTATACTGCTTAATACCTATACAGTATTTAAAACGCGAATAACAAAGATAAGATTATGCAAAAAATACCATTACTACGATATCTGCTCTTAGCTGTGCTACTTACTATGATAACTCAAGCACACGCAGCAATTAAGTCTATAAATGATTTTACTGAAAAAATGACTCATTTTTCGGGCTATTTTTCATTTTATTACGATACAGAAAACGGCAAATTGTACCTTGAGGTGGATAAACTCGAGCAGCAATTTTTATTACAACAAAGCCTACCTTACGGTGTTGGCTCAAACGATATTGGCTTAGATCGTGGTCAGTTAGGTGATACTCACTTAGTACAGTTTGAGCGTTTTGGTGATAAGGTGATGCTAAGAGCCATTAATACTTATTACCGCGCTAACACTAATAATCTTGCGGAACAACAAAGTATTAAAGAAGCATTCGCATCAAGTATTCTAGCGGGCTTTAGTGTTGTAGCTCAGTCAGACACTGCGGTACTTGTGGATTACACACCTTATTTATTAAGCGATGTTCATGGTGTAAGCCGTCGTTTATCGGCAACCGGGCAAGGAAGTTTTAACTTAGATAGCAACCGCAGTGCGGTATATTTAGCACGCTCAAAAGCGTTTGAAAAAAATACTGAACTAGAAGCCGTACTTACTTTTCAAGGAAATAACCCGGGTAAGTATGTTCGTCAAGTGAGTGCCGACCCTTATGCGCTGACAGTGCATATGCATCACTCATTAATTGAATTACCTGATGATAATTACACCCCGCGCAAATTCCATCCTCAAGCAGGTTTTTGGAGCATTGAGCATAAAGATTATGCGGCTGCGCTGGGTGAGTCTATGTATGTACGTTACATCCCACGTCATCGTTTAGCGAAAAAAGATCCGAGCTTACCAATCAGCGAACCCGTTGAACCGATTGTTTATTATTTAGATCCGGGCGTACCTGAGCCAGTTAAAACAGCGTTACTTGATGGTGCTAAATGGTGGAATGATGCATTTAGTGCAGCAGGCTACAAGAATGCTTTTATCGTTAAAGTATTACCTGATGATGCAGACCCTATGGATGTGCGCTATAACGTGATCCAATGGGTGCACCGTGCAACACGTGGCTGGTCGTATGGCAGCTCTGTGATTGACCCGCGAACAGGTGAAATTATCAAAGGTCATGTGACACTCGGGTCACTGCGTGTTCGTCAAGACATCCTAATTGCAGAAGCATTAGCTGCTCCATACTTTGAAGGCAATGAAGTGGCTAAGCGTTTACAAGCCATGGCACTTGATCGTATTCGTCAATTAAGCGCCCATGAAGTAGGGCATACTTTAGGTATTTCGCATAACTTTGCAGCGTCAGTGGCAGACAGAGCCTCTGTAATGGATTATCCACATCCGTTACTGAGCTTTAATGAGCAAGGTAAGTTAGATGTAAGCCGAGGCTATGCTGCTGGTATGGGCGTTTGGGATACTCAAGTGATTAAATACGGCTATAGTGATTTCACTAATCAAGATGAAGCACAGCAATTGGCCGCAATTTTAGCTGAAAACAAAATTAAAGGGCTGGAGTTTATCTCAGACAGTGATGCCCGCGCTCAAGGTGGTGCTCATCCAACTGGCCATTTATGGGATAACGGTAGTTCACCGAGTGATGAGCTAATGCGTGTACTTGATGTTCGTAAACAAGCGCTGACGAGCTTTGGCATTGAGAACATCAAAACGGGCACTGCTTTATCGCAACTAGAAGAAATGCTGGTGCCACTTTATTTATTCCACCGTTACCAAGTAGAAGCTGCGGTTAAACTAATTGCTGGTGTGAATTACGAATACGAAGTGCGCGATGGCTCACAGCCTAAAGGAGCGCAGGTTGTTGCAAAGCAAACACAACAAGCGGCAGTGGATGCAGTGCTTGCTACACTAAAAGCCGAGAACCTTGTTTTACCTGAGTCGGTATTAGCGCTTATTCCACCAAAAGCGTATGGTGAATCTAAGTCACGAGAGAGCATTGTTGGTCGCACAGGACTTACGCTTGATGCTATGGCACTGCCTGAGGTGGCTGCTGCACATAGTTTGAATCTACTTTTTAATAGCCAACGCATTAACCGCTTAGCGCAGCAGCAAGCAAGAAGCGATGCATTTTATGGTTTAGATGCGCTATTAGCGCAAACTTATCAGCAAGTTTTTGAGCAAAAAATTGCTTCAGGGATGGCAGGTAAAATTAGCCAGCGTGTGCAGCTTTTAACAGCGAAACAGTTTGCCGATTTAGTCGCAAGCAGCGAAGTCGCACCCGAGGTACAAGCCCAACTTCGTTACTACTTAGCTAAACTAGCAAAGAGTTATCAGCAAGAATCAATGCTAGGCAGCGCATCAGTTGGTAACAGTGCATTCAAGCAATATTTAAGCGAGCAAATCAGTCACTTTTTAGAAAGTGGTGAATGGCCTGCCAACTTTAAAGTGTTGCCAATGCCACCGGGTTCACCAATTTAACCTTCCTGTGTTTTAAGGCGCCTAGCATAGCTAGGCGTTTTACTTGCATAAAACTGGATATTTGCTAATCTAGCGGCCTTCCTTTTTTGTCTTATTGAGGTGTATATGGCGTTCTTTTCTCGCTCGTTGTTGGCAGCGGCCATTACATTCTCTAGTTTTTCCAGCTACGCTACCCTTGAAAAAAAACAATGTGATGTTGAGCTTAGTCATGGCTTAATTATTACTGACGATGTTATTCGTATTGTTGATAAAGGTCAGACACGGGTACAAATTAATAACGATAAGCAATTATTTATTCGTGGTTACTGGGTTGATTTGAGCCCCGAAGAAAGCAAAGTTGTTGAACAGTTTAGCCGTGGTATCAGACAAACCGTCCCAGAGCTAGTAGACCTTGCGACTGATGGTGTAAATCTCGGTTTAAGTGCGATTGAACAGGTCGTTGAAGGTATGTCAGATAAAGAGCCTGAAGTACTAAAAACTCAGCTGCAATATGTTGAACGTGCGCTGATGGATAAGTTTAAGCGTGGCGATGACTTTTTCTTTATTGCTCCGCAGTCGCTGTCGAAAATCGATGATTTCTTCACGAAGGAAATTAGCCAAAAAATTCACTCCGCAGTTCACGGTTCACTGGGGGCTATTTTAGTGTCGCTGGGGGATGCGTTTAAATCGCGCGAAGGGAATATCGAAGATCGTATTAACGATATGGGACAGCGAATGGATATCATCTCAAAAGAAATTGATAAATCACTGCAAAAAAAAGCAGAGCAGCTTGAGATGAAAGCTTCTGAGTACTGTGAATGTTTAAACTCTTTAGATGTAACTGAATCAAGGTTACAAAAAATAGTGCCTGGAATGGCAGATTTTGACTTAGTGCAAATTAAGTCATAGCCTTTTTTAAAGATAAAAAAACCGTGTTTTGAACACGGTTTTTTTGTTTGTGTTTATGCTTATTAAACTTTAAACGCATCGACCGATAATCGAAGCTCTTCTGCTAACTTAGCAACTTCTGAGCTTGAGATGTTAGTTTGGTTTGCGCCTTCTGCTGTTTGCTCTGCAATTGCCACGATAGACTCCAATCGTTCACTGATCTCTTGCGATACTTGTTGTTGCTCATGAGCCGCAGTGGAAATTTCTTCACTTACATTGTGCGCTTGAGCAACAGCTGCAGTAATTGAGTCTAGTGCAGTGTTGGCAAGATCTGATTGCTCAACGCATGATTCAGCTTGTTGTTTACCTTTAGACATTGCTGCTACAGCAGCTTCTGCGCCTACTTGCAGAGATTCAATCATTGCTTGAATTTCTTGGGTCGACTCTTGTGTTTTACTTGCTAGTGAACGTACTTCGTCTGCTACAACCGCAAAACCACGACCTTGTTCACCTGCACGTGCAGCTTCTATAGCCGCATTGAGTGCAAGGAGGTTAGTTTGTTCAGCAATGCCACGAATTACATCTAAAATACCGCCAATTGACGCGCTGTCTTTGTGTAACTGATTAATAACGTGTGATGCATCATCAACTTCACGCGCAAGTTGTTCTATGGTTGCTTTGTTTTGCGAAGAAATACCTTTAACACGATCAGCTTCTTTGTCCGCATTTTTGATTTCGCTAAGTGCTTGTTGTGCACTGCTGCTTACTGCTTGTGATGTGCTGCTCATTTCAGTGGTTGCAGTGGCTGCTTGTTCAACTTGTGCTTGCTGATTGCGAATTGCTTGGCTAGATTCCTCAGTGATCGCTGAAGTCTCTTCTGATGCGGCAGCAAGTTGCGTAGAACGAGAAATAATACCTTGAATAAGTGTTCGTAAACTTTCAATCAGGGTATTACAACTACGAGACAATTCACCGAATTCATCTTTTGCTGAATCATCTAAACGTTGAGTCATGTCGCCGCTGGCAACGATATCAAGAATACGATTCACCTCAAGCAGAGGTTTCGTGATACGGTTAACCGTAATGACAGCGACAACAATAGCAATTAAGGTCGCAATAGCCATCGCAATCCATGTCCAAATTGTCGCTGTCGATACATTACCACTCACATCTTGTTGTAGATCAAATGCTAAAACAGTTGCTTCGTTTACAAGGTCTCTTAACTGCTTTAATGCTTCGGTGGTTGAGTTTTCTGCGTTAGCAAGTTCTGCTTGTGTTTGCGCTATGGCATCGATTAAGCGCTTTTTGTTGGCTGATAAACTGTTGTTACCACGCACATTGTTAGCCAAAGATTCAAAGTAATTATTTAAATCATTGTATAGTCCAGCGTTGTTATCAATAATTGCTGGGCGAATAAGACCAAGGCTTCGCTCAATCTCTTCTAGGTAATATACTTGCTCATTTTTAATGATATCGAGGGTATTTAGCGTTTTCACCGTAAGCATATCAGTGCTGTTTGTAACCACTGACTGGAAGTTGTTTTCCATGTTGTTGGCGGCTTGGTAGGCGCGAGAGTGGTTTTCTTCAAGACCGTCAATATCAATGATATCAAGAACTACTGAGTTCGCATCTTCTGCGCTAATTTCTATATTCTCAAGCTGGCTTGCGAGTGTTTTGTTTAAATCAAGTTGTGTTTTCTTATCAGCAAATAAATTTTCGACAGATTTATTGAATCGCTTGTAGGTCTGCTCAACTTGTTGGCTGCTGCTTTTTAGTTCAGGATCATCGCTGACAATGCGTTGTAACTCTTGATAAGAGCTATCATAACGTTTTTTCTGTTCATTAAAGCGATTACGTATTGTTGTTAGTTCTTCTTGTGATGATGTATAAAAACTGGCTTGTGCAGCTTTACTCATTAAAATAAATTCGACCTGCAGCTCGTAGCTTTTATCAAGCGCTGGTAGCGACAGCTGATTAACACGCTGCGTTGATTGATCAATATTGGTAATTCTGACCAACGAGTTACCACCAATAAAAAGCAGGAGCAAGGTAATGACAATAAAGCCACCCCAAATACGCTGTCTAACGGTCAAGTTCATATGTAATTCCACAAAATAGTACTAATCAACACTTATCGGCAAGGTTGCCAATTAGTTAAGTATTTAAATTTAAGTAGCTTTAATTTAAATTTACTTTAATTGTATAAATCTAACAGATGTTCAGTTATTTTTCAGTTTATTTAGATAAAAGAATGAGAACTTTCTGTGTGGTACTTATTTTTACTTAGTTCCATTAGTGTCATAGCACCTCCCCATACACAGCCTGTGTCGAGGGCATGAATATTTTTATATTCAACCTTTCCTTCTAGAGCAGCCCAGTGGCCAAATGTAATCTGTTGTTTTAATTTCAGAATATTTGGATGCTCAAACCAAGGAATAAATGAAGTATCGATACTTGTATTGGTTTTATTATTTAAATCTAACTTGCCATCGTGATCGACAAACCGCATCCGAGTAAAATAATTAACGATGTAGCGAAACTTTTCCTCATTGCTTAAAGATTTTAACCACTCAAGCGGGTGAGGATCATACATATGCGTAAAATAATGATGCGCATCGTCACCTTGGTAACAGGATTCGGCGAAGCGAGCACATTTGAGGGCTTTTTTGACTGACCAGCTAGGGTTTAGCCCCGCATGACTGATAAACATATTATAGTTTTCAAGCCAAATAGCTAAAGGTTGTTGCTGTAAAAATTGAATATAATCAGCGCGTTTTGAGCTATTAAAAAGCGGTTCTAATTTATCTTTAGGATTGGCTGGCTTATTCAAATGGTGACAGGCAATCAGATGCAAATCATGATTGCCTAATGTAATGCTAACACTACCTTGCATGCTATATAGCCGCTCAAGACACGCAAGTGAATCAGGACCTCTTGCGACTATATCACCCACTAAATATAAATGATCTTGGCTAGGGTTGAAGTTAACACGTTTTAGTAACGCATCAAACTCAGTAAAACAGCCTTGTAGATCACCTATTGCGTAGTCAGCCATGCTTACCTAATGCAGTATATTTGGACGTGCTAAACGAAACACTTCGATAGGCGCTTCAAATTCAGTTCCAAACTCATTGCGCATTGTGTAGTGGCCCTGCATCGTGCCCACAGGAGTATCGAGAACTGCTCCGCTGGTGTATTTATAGCTTTCTCCAGGGGCAATTGTTGGCGTTTCACCAACAACACCTTCACCTTGTACTTCGACTTCTTTGCCGTTGGCATCGGTAATTAACCAATAGCGACTTAAAAGCTTTGCACTGCATAAGCTGTGGTTTTTAATGGTGATTGAGTAAGCAAAAACGTATTTATCTTGTTCAGGCTCTGATTGGCCTTCAACATAGAAGGTCTCAACAGAGACCTTAATTGGCGAACCTAAATTACTGCTTGTTGTCATAAATCCAATTAGCTATATCAATAAATTGTTGTAAAGACAGGCTTTCTGCGCGAAGCGTAATATCAATACCTATGCCAGTTAACTCTTCAGCTGTCAGTAAGTTAGATAAACTATTGCGCAGTGTTTTACGGCGTTGGTTAAACGCTTCTAAACAGACTGTATTTAAAAGTTTGGTACTCTTTGCTGTACGTTGCTCAGGCTTTTTAGGGATCAAGCGGATCACTGCTGAGTCAACTTTTGGTGCGGGCTTAAAGCACTCAGGTGGCACATCAATCACTGGCATCGCATGACAGTAATATTGTGTCATCACACTTAAACGGCCAAAAGCTTTGCTGCCCGGACCTGCGACCATACGTTTGACCACTTCTTTTTGCAACATAAAGTGCATATGCTCAACGTTGTCTGCAAATTCAAATAAGTGAAATAACAACGGAGTTGAAACGTTGTAAGGTAAGTTACCAAATATTTTTAGTTTTTCATCCGCTTTGATTAAGGTACTAAAATCAAACTTCATTGCATCACCTTGATGCACTGTAAGTTTTGGACCTAAAAATGGATGGCTTGTTAAACGCTCTGCTAAGTCTTTGTCTAACTCAACAACAGTTAAATGGCCACTTAAATCTGCAACAGGCTCAGTGATTGCACCAAGACCCGGGCCGATTTCTACTAAATTGTCTTCAGGTTTAGGATCGATAGCCGTGACGATTTTATCGATAATCATGTCATCGTTTAAAAAGTTTTGACCAAAACGCTTACGGGCGCGGTGTCCTAAATGTACTTTATCTGTCATTGATTCTGTGCTTTTTCATGGGCGAGCTTAATTGCTTCGCGGATCGCTAATTCAAAACTACCCACATCAGCAGTGCCTGTACCGGCTAAATCAAGTGCTGTGCCATGATCTACTGATGTGCGAATAAATGGCAAGCCAAGAGTGATATTGACTGATTTGCCGAAACCCTTGTATTTTAGCACAGGTAAGCCCTGATCGTGATACATTGCCAGCACTGCATCTGCTTGCGATAAATACTTATCTTGGAAAAGAGTATCAGCTGGTAAAGGACCAATTAAATTCATACCTTGGTTATTTAAAAGCTCAAGGGTAGGTGTAATTGTGTCAATCTCTTCAGTACCTAAGTGACCGTCTTCACCTGCATGTGGGTTTAATCCGCACACTAAAATACGCGGCTTCTCGATACCAAACTTTGTCTGTAAGTCATGGTTTAATATCGAGATAACTTTACTTAATCGTTCAACTGTAATGGCACGTGATACATACGCCAGTGGAATATGCGTTGTAACAAGTGCAACGCGTAAGCCTTCGGTTGCAAGAAGCATGACGACATCGGCAGTATTTGATTGCTGAGCAAAATATTCGGTGTGACCACTGAATGAAATACCTGCTTTATTGATAATGCCTTTATGAACTGGACCCGTCACAACAGCAGCAAAGGTTCCATCCATATTCTTTTCACTGGCGATACGTAAGGTATCAAGTACATATTGGCCATTAGCGTCATTTAAAACGCCAACTTCAACGTCTTCACCTAAATCGACTTGATGAAGGTAAACACTTCCAGCTGGTGTGTCGGTTGGAGCTTGCGTTTCGTCAAACTTAATTAGGTTTAATTCTAACCCTAATAATTTTGCGCGCTGCTTTAACAGCGCACCATCAGCAATCACAACAAGCTGGGCATCCCAGTGATGTTGAGCTAATTTTATTAGTAAATCAGGGCCTATACCGGCCGGCTCACCGGGTGTTATTGCAATTCGTATAGTCATGATCGTTATTCTGCTGGGAAAATATCAACATGGGCTTGTTCGCGCATTTCTTGCTGCCAGTTGAAACTTTCTTCTTTAAATTTACGATTAAACAGCAGTTGATGCGCGCGGTTACGTTTAGCTTGCTCTGTTTTGTCTGCTACACGCTTATCAAGTAACTGCACAATGTGCCAACCGAATTGCGTTCTGAAAGGCTCACTGATTTCATTTTTATCAAGTGAAAGTAGAGTATTTTTAAACTCTGGTACATAAGTACTTGGATCAGTCCAATCGTACTCACCGCCTTTTAATGCAGAACCCGGGTCTTCAGAGTATTCTTTTGCTAGTTCAGCAAAGTCTGCCTTTCCTTCACGTAAGTCTTTAGCAAAGCCTTTTAGCATGTCACGCGCTTTTTCTTCGCTTAAGATAATTGATGGCTTGATTAAAATGTGACGTGAGCGAACTTCTGTTGTTTCAACCACTTGACGACCACGAACATCCTGAACTTTGATGATGTGGAAACCAGCACCTGAACGAAGCGGGCCAACAATATCGTCTTTCTTATGACCTTTCACTGCTTCTGCAAACAACGATGGCATTTCATTGATGCTCATCCAACCTAGTTGACCACCTTCAAGGGCTTTTGAGCCACTTGATGATGAGATAGCAATACGTTTGAATTCTTTACCTTCATTTAAAAATTCGATTACTTTGTCTGCACGTGTTTTTGCACTTGCGATTTCATCAGCTGTTGCATCGCTTGGGATATCAATCAGGATGTGACCAATGTCATACTCTTCGGCATTTTTACCTTGAGTTTCCATGATTTTTAATAAGTTATCGATTTCTTGTGGGCTAATGTAAATTCGACGATCAACATTGGCGCGAGTCACTTGCTGAGTCGTTATTTCTTTACGGATCTCTTCACGATACGCGGTGTAACTTTCACCTGCCGCCTCAATCGTACGACGTAAATCTGCAATCGTACCGCCTTGCTCACGGGCCATGTTTTCAAGTGTTTGGTCTAATTGAGAATCTGAGATTTCTAGACCCATACGCTCTGCAAGTTGCATCATAAGCGTTTGATTTACTAAACGTTCAATCGCTTGAATACGTAGCGTGTCATCAGAAGGCAGTTGCTGGCCTTGCTCTGCTGCTTGAGTTTTAACACGGTTAATGATGGTGTCAACTTCACTTTGTAAAATAACACCTTGGTTAACAACCCCGACGACTTTGTCGATTTCGACAGGTTTTGCGAAAACACTTTGGCATAGGCCAACTGTTAATAATGCTGATGCAAATAGTTTTTTTAAATTCATACTTTTTCTAATACTCTTGCTAATAGTACTGCGGTACTAGTTATTAAGAAAATACGGTCTACGATAGCCAAAAATACCTTGTTGTAATAATTTTTGTGCATCATAACGGCTTTTACTTCCAAGCCCTTTTAATACGATATTGAAACCAATACTGGTATCAAAAGTAGCTTGCTCTTGACCAATCGCTTGATTCAAATCAGTTTCGATTTGACGACGGCCTGTGATTTGAAACGCCCAGCAGCAAGATTCATACTGAAGACCACTGAAAACCTCAATGCTACGACCACTTTCTAAATCGCGGTGGTAGCTACCAACAAACTGCCAATCTTGTGTTAGCGGAATGCTGGTGAATAGACCAACTTGCTCGATTGTATTGCCTGAGACATCATTTGCATAGCGATGGTTCAATTGTACGAGCTGTTTATCGTCACCTTTATAATCTAAGGTTATGTTTGATTGAATAATTTCTTTACCGTCAGTGTCATATTGAATACCACCCGATAAATACCAGCGACGGTGCCAATGTAACATGGTTTGCGCTGCAAACAAGGCATTGTAGTTAGTATCTGACTGAAGCCCTTGTGATGTTGGTTTAGCATCATTACTTAAATAAAATATTTGGCCGGCACTAAAATTAAACACTTCTTCGTTTTCATTACTGAATAAGCGAGTTGTGGCACCCAATGTGAATTGGTTTGCAGTGGCAATACGGTCGATACTTGAGAAACGACGGTCTCTAAATAAACCAAAAAAATCATCTTGTAATTTAGCTGTATCGTAAAGGCCAATGTTCGATTGGTCTTTATTTGGCGTATACAAGTACTGAATTTGTGGCTCAAGCGTTTGAATGCCATCTTTAAAGAAAAAGGCAGTTTCTCGCTCGAAGTTTAACTGGCTGTACAAGCGTACTTTAGGCATAGTACGTGTCACTCTTTCGTCGAAGTCGGTGCCTGTTAAATCACCATGCTGGTTATACTCAGTGTGGAGTAAGCTGAATTCAGATAAAAACGACCAAGCATATTCTTGATAGCCAAAACTTGCTTTTGGTTCAATGTGAAGTCTACTCGCTTCATCAATGATGGCTTTATCATTGGTAAAATAACTGAGCTCACCGTCAAGCGTTAAATCGATACCGTAGAAATCATAGGCATCCATTTGTGAAAAAGTAATTTGTGGTAACGCTGCATAGGATTCTTTGTGATCACCAAGTACTTCAAAACTCTGTAGTTTAATGTTTGTATGCCAAGTATCTCCCAAGTAAGTCAGTGAACCAGTACGGTATAACTGAGTGTCTGTGCGAGTTGCATAATTAGAGTTTAAGTCTGTTAGGTAGTTATCGTCACTAACGTTAGTAATATCAATATTGCCGCGCCAGCTCTCACCAAAGTAACTTTGCTGTTGCCAGTGAAATAAATAACGTGAGTCAACATTGGGTTCTTCGTCATCTTTATCAAGATACTCGACCGCAACGAGGCCATTGTTTTGCTCAGTTAAATAACGAAACTCACCAATCATTTGTAAGCCTCGTTTAGACATATAACGCGGCGTGATGGTGGCATCGTAATTTGGTGCAATGTTCCAATAGTATGGCGTGATTGTTTCAATACCGTAACGACCAGAACTTGAGAAGTTAGGCGTTAATAAACCTGATTTACGGCGGTCGTCTAACGGAAACGTAAAATAGGGAATATAAAGAACCGGTGTGTCAAACACTCGTAATACAGTATTGTGGGTTTCGCCCCAGCCATCTTCACTTGATAAGTCAATTTCGTCAGCTTCGATTGCCCATACGGGTGTTTCGCCAGGGCAAGTAGTAAAGCTTGCGTTCATCAGGTTTAAGCCAGACTCATTGACTGTTAGTTTTTCTGCGCCACCATGACCAAGTTGGTCGGTGAGCTTATAATCAGCACCAAGCAAGCTTAATTCAGAATTATTTAAATCCGCATTGAGCCCAGAACTGTTAATTTGGCTTACTTTATCGCGATACACGATAGGGCCGGTTGCATTAAGTAACCCACGTTGTTTGTCAATCAGTGCACTTTGTGCGGACAAATTCATCGTTAGGGTGTTAATATCTACATTACCGGTAAATTCTGCGCTTTGGGTACCCAATAGTTCAATATCATCGGATTTGATATCGATCATATTAAGTTCAAGGCCAGGGAGCGGTTGCCAAGCTCTGGTTTGCATTGAAGTGCCACAAAAATTGTGTGCCAGTTCAGTTTCGGCGAACGATGGTGCGCTAAGTACGCTTAGCATCATTATGCCCCAGGTTTTGCTCATTTAATGACCTTAATGCTCTTTGGTTGGATATAAGCTAGACATAATAAAGGAAAACAATGGCAAATACAGTAATTGACTTAGTGAAAAATAGATATCTTACTAAATGAATCGTTATAAAAGTTTACAGCAGTTTTTAAATCCTCACTTTAAAGAGGATGAATATCAATTAGCCGCCATCACTGGAGATGCGAGCTTTCGCCGTTATTTCCGCGTAAATACAAGTGATCAGAGCTATATTGTCATGGACTCAGACCCCAACAAATTAGACAACACGCCTTACATAGAGCTCAACAAGGTATTTTCTAAGCACGGTTTTAAATTACCTAAAATTCTTCAGGCTGATGAAAAACAAGGTTTCTTTTTACTTAGTGATTTAGGCAATACACACTTGGCTGATTTACTCGGCGATGAAGATCGCACTTTACACTACAAACACCTAATAAAGTTAAGTGCGCAGTGGGCACAAATACCGCCAGCTCAATACATGAAAGTATTTGATGGTGAGTTTTTACAGTTTGAACTGAGTATTTTTAAAGAGTGGTTAGTTGATAACTTTATTGGTGAGCAACTTTCTGTTGCTGAGCAGCACATGTGGCAACAAGCTTGTGAGTTATTAGTTAACAATGCGCTTGAACAACCGATTGTGACGGTACACCGAGACTTCCATAGTCGCAATATAATGCGCACAGGGCAGCAATGGGCGATCATTGATTATCAAGATGCCGTACAAGGGCCTGTGTGTTATGACCTTGTTTCGTTATTAAGAGATTGCTACTTCAAGTTACCTGAGCAAGAGCTCGACTATCTTTTGCATTACGCATATGACGAGTTTAACCAGCAACAGTTATTGCAAGACACCTCATTTGCCATGTTTAAACGTTGGTTTGATTTGACCGGTGTACAGCGTCATTTAAAAGCAGCAGGCATATTTTGCCGCTTAAAACTTCGTGACGATAAGTCTGGTTATTTGAATAATGTACTGCCAACCCTTAAATACATTAGTAATGTAAGCAAAGAATACCCAGAGTTAACAGCACTTGGTCAGTGGATAGAACACACTGTTATTCCACGTACCAAGCTGCGCTTAACAAAAGAGATGAAATGAAAGCAATGATCCTAGCGGCTGGGCGCGGTAAGCGTATGATGCCGCTAACAGAAACAATGCCAAAGCCGATGCTTAGGATTAATGGTAAGCCATTATTAGAGCATCATATTAATAATTTACGTCAAGCAGGCATTACCGACATTGTCATTAACCTTGCATGGCAGGGCGACAAAATAACAGAGTATTTTGCTGATGGCTCGCAGTTTGGTGTGTCGATCACTTACAGCCAAGAACAGGCGGGGGGGCTTGAAACCGCAGGTGGTATCATTCAAGCATTGCCGTTATTGGGTGAGCAATTTATTGTCATAAATGGTGATGTGTATACTGATTACGATGTGACTTCGTTGATGCAGATTCATTTGCAAGCGGGAGAGGCGCACATCGTACTTGTTGAAAATCCTGCTCATAATCCTGATGGTGATTTTGCCCTTAGTCATTTAAGTCCTGATAGCCAAAAGTATACTTTTTCAGGTATAAGTCGTTACCACGTTGATTTTTTTAATGGTTTAACCGAAGGTGTTCGTCCACTTGGACCAATTTTGCGTGAAAAGCTCAGTGCACATCAAGTATCAACGGAGCTTTACTTAGGTCAGTGGGATGACATTGGCACACCAGCCAGATTAGACGAAATCAATCAGCGTTTCGCTTTGCAATAACAACAGAGGTTTGCCAATTATGTGGGGAAAAGTACTTGGTTTTTGTTTTGGCTTTATGTTTGGCAAGTTCATCGGTGCCTTACTAGGCTTATACTTAGGCCATATGTTCGATCGCAGCTTAAAACAAGACTTTGATAAAGCCGGTGGGTTTTCTGGTTTGTTTAAAGGCGATGATATTAACGAACGTCAAGCGCTTTTCTTTTCTAGTTGTTTTGCGGTGATGGGGCATATTGCCAAATCAAATGGTCGTGTTAGTGAAACTCATATTCGAGCTGCCAGTGTCTTTATGGACGAAATGAGGCTGTCGGGTGATGAACGTCGTGAAGCACAAGATGCCTTTCGTAGTGGTAAAGAAACAGATTTTTCATTAAAAGAAACCGTTCATGACTTTAAAGAGCGCTTTGCTCGACGCCATGATTTATTGCAATTATTCCTCGAAATCCAAATTCAAATGGCCTTTTCTGATGGCCACCTTGCAGAGCAAGAAAAGCAGCTATTGCAAGAGGTGAGCAAGCAGTTAGGTATTTCGCGCACCCAGTTCGCATTTTTGTTAAAGCGCTACCAAGCCGAGTTTGCATTTCGCCAGCAACAACAGCGCTTTTATGAGCAGCAACGCCAACAAGGCCAGCAAAGTCGCAGCAGTTATAGTGAACAAAGAGGGCACAGTGTGCCACCTAATAATGGCATGAATCGCGCGCAGGCATTGGCTCTTTTAGGCTTAAACAATGATGCTTCTGCACGAGATATTAAAGTTGCCTATCGAAAGCTCATGGCTCAGCATCACCCCGATAAATTAGTATCGCAAGGTTTACCAAAACACATGATGGAAGTAGCGGTAAAGAAAAGCCAAGATATTCAAGCGGCTTATGAGTATTTAAAAAAGGCGGCGTAAAAAGCCATCAATTTCTTTGAGTAGCCTTTCGTGCTGCTCAGGCTCTGAAGGCACACCAAATAACTCTCTTTGTCGGTAGTCATATTTTGCGTGCTTTCTAACCCAACGTTTTCTATCTTTTACGCTTTGCAGTGTGTCAGGGTTACCTTCACTGTAAAAAATATCCAGTAATGGTGGGCTGATAGTTGAAAGCGTGGCATTAAGATGCTGGTTACGAATACTGTTAGGTAAATAGCTTCCTAAGCTAATAAAGGCATTTAGTTCGTTATTTGGAAAGCTAGCATAATGCTCAATCAAGAGCCCCGCACTGGCACCTTGCGCCACGACAATAATATTGCCACCTTCATCCATGGCACTGTTATACAAGGCATTGAATCTAGCGATTAACTTTAGTTTGTAATCATCAAGCACTGCTTCGCTAATATTTGGTTCACCAGTTACAAAATGAGGTGCTTGTTGTGTTTTAGCTGGTGGAGCTGAGTCAGCTTGCTGGTCATTTTGTGTTGTTGACTCAGTTTCAGAATTCTCAGTGGGCTCTGGCATCGTTATATCAGCAGGGTGCCAGTCAATGTCAGGCATGGTCATGGCAAGGGTCGCATAGCCAATTTCATTTAACTGCTTACGTAAAAAGTTGATTCCGGCATTATTAGTTGGAACATGCTGCCAATCAGGAATAATGAGTACAATTCCGCGTTGACTCGCTGCCATAGATTGGCGATATAAACTAATAAACTCATCTTCACCGGCAAGCAGAGTACGTACTTCATCACTTGGTAAAAAGCGTTGAATATCGTTAGTGACCAAACTTGACCAAGGGGTGGGTTTAATAAAATCGGCAGCATTCACATTACCCATCAACGCAAAACAGGCTGCGTAAACTAAGCAATGTGCGGGTTTTAACTTCATGCCGAAATTTCCTGAGTCTTAAATTAAATCAGTGATTAAATTAACTATCGGCAGTGTTGGTAAAATATTTAGCTAATTGTCTTAAAACTCAGGAGCTGCCTCAAAAACAAGCGTTTCACCACTGGCAGGGTGAGCTAAGGTTAGCATTTCGGCATGCAGTTGTAAGCGAGAAGCCATGGCGAATGCTTCGGGGTGCGCATACAACTTATCGCCTAAAATAGGGTGACCTAAAGACAACATGTGCACACGTAGTTGGTGAGAGCGCCCTGTAATAGGGGTCAGCTCGACGCGAGTTGCATTCTGTTCATACTCAAGCACTTTAAAGTGGGTTAATGACGGTTTGCCATTGTCGTGATCAACCATTTGCTTTGGGCGGTTTGGCCAATCACAAATAAGTGGTAAATCTACCGAACCAGTTTCTTGCTCAAGCTTACCAAATACACGAGCAATGTAGCGTTTCGCGGTTTTTCTATCTTGAAATTGAATGCTTAAATTACGATGCGCCTCTTTGTGCATAGCTAAACAAATAATGCCAGAGGTTGCCATATCAAGGCGATGAACAATTTTTGCCGTTGGAAAAACGCGATTAATGCGAGCAATAAGGCAGTCGGCGTGTTTTGGATCTTTTCCCGGCACAGTAAGTAAACCACTTGGTTTATTTACAATAAGCAAGTCATCGTCTTGATAAACAATACTTAAATAAGGTGTCATTGGGGGATTATAATTGAGTAACACAGCCAGCCTCGATGATATGCAAGGGCGCTATTTTAAAGGAGTATGAGCGCATACACAATGGCAGGGCTGGTTTTCGAGTATATGCTAACAAGTAGGACTCTGATTTTTCCCCCTTGTTTTGTTTGGCATAAAAAACGCGATGTGAAAGCACATCGCGTTTATGGTTTTTGTTTAGCGCTTCAACGTTAGTGAGAAACCACAATTAAACGAATAGCATCCAGTTTAACTTGGGCTTTTTCGATGTAAGTAGTGAGTTCACTGCGTTGCTTATCATAGAAGCTAAGCTCTTCGTCACGAATATTCGGGTTGATTTGCTTAAGTGCTGTTAAACGAGCTTGTTCTTCACCAAGGGCTGTTTGCATTTTCTCTAGTGATTCCGCACGGAGTGTTTCAAGCTTAGTTTGTGCCATGCCTTGTGCACTGGTGATCATTGGGTGAATGGCACTTTGTAACGCACTGGCTAACTTACTTGCAGTTTGGCGACCAACCGCAGACAGCTGCTGGTTAAAGGCATCAAAGGCAACATTGTCGGCTAAGTTATTGCTGCTCTTATCTAATAAGATACGAATAGGCGTTGGTGGCAAGAAGCGGCCAACTTGAAGTGCTTTAGGCGCCATCGCCTCAGCAATGAAAATAAGCTCAACAAAGAAGGTACCAGCAGGTAGCTTTTTGTTTTTCAGTAACGCCACAGAGGCAGTACCAAAGTCATCATCACAAATCATATCTAAGCTGCCTTGCACAATAGGGTGGTCCCAGCTGATGAAATGCGCGTCTTCTTGCGAAAGCGAGGTGCTACGATCAAACGTTACTGTGATGCCATCATCTTTCAAGCATGGGAAAGATGGATTTAGCATGTGCTCAGTTGGTTTTAAGATAATGGTATTTTCACCTTTATCCTCTTGGCTTACACCAAAGGTGTCGAACACATTGATCATATAACTTGGTAGCGTGAATTGATCATCTAACTCTTCGATATCAGCAACAAGACTTTCGGCTCGTCCTTGGCCACTTGAGTGCAGCTCTAATAAACGGTCACGACCACTTTCCATTTGCTTACGAAGCTTGGCATTTTGACCAGCCACTTGTTCTAGTAGTGGGTCTAGCTCTTCTTCGTCACAATTGTGTGCACCAATAAACTCAAGCAATTCTTCGCCATACTCTTTATACAGCATTTGCCCTGTTGTCGATGTTGTTTCAAACGCATCTAAGCCTTCGTTGTACCAACGTAATAACACTTCTTGTGCGGTGTTTTCAAAATACGGCACATGAATGTTTACGTCTTGAGTTTGACCAATACGGTCAAGACGACCAATACGTTGCTCAAGTAAGTCTGGGTTTAGTGGTAAATCAAACAATACTAAGTGATGCGAGAATTGGAAGTTACGACCTTCAGAACCAATTTCAGAACAAAGTAGAATTTGTGCGCTGTCGTACTCATCGGCAAAGTAAGCCGCTGCACGGTCACGTTCAACAATCGACATGCCTTCGTGGAACACAGAGGCTTTAATTGCTTCACGCTCACGTAAAATTTGTTCTAGGCTAAGTGCGGTTTCGGCTTTAGCACAAATAAGCAGTACTTTTTCGTGCTTAAGGGTTTTAAGTGTTTCAATTAACCAATCAACACGTGGGTCAAATGCACCCCAGCTGGCATTTTCACCTTCAAACTCTTGGAAGATTTTTTCAGGGAATAAAGCACGAAGTGCAGTTAGCTCAGCATTTTGAATGCCGCCCATATTACCTAGTACCGACATTGCCGTTTTATATTGTTTAGGCATTGCCATTGGATAAGCATGAAGCTTACGGCTTGGGTAACCATCAATACCGCTGCGGCTATTTCTAAATAAAATACGGCCTGTACCATGGCGGTCTAGCAGCATTGATAGAATTTCGTTACGCGCCGTTTCATCACCTTGCTCTGCGTTAGCTAAAAGGTCAGTGATGTCGGTTTCTTTTAATAGCTCTTTTAAAGTTGCTCTAGATGTATCATCAAGGCCTTTTTCACCCAGTAATTGGTTGGCTGCTTCGGCAACCTCTTTGTAGTTACTTTCTTCTTCTACAAACGCATCGTAGTCATAGAAACGATCTGGGTCGAGTAATTGCAAACGTGCAAAGTGACTACGGTGACCAAGTTGATCTGGCGTTGCAGTTAATAAGATAAGGCCCGGAATGTCTTGGCTTAACTCTGCCATACGTTGATATTCAGTGCTTGGTTTACCATTATTGATACTTAAATGGTGCGCTTCATCGACAACTAATAAATCCCAATCAGCCAGAGTTGCTTGCTCAAACCAGCGTTTTTTCTTGCTTAAAAACTCAAGGCTAGTAAGTACTAACTGTTCTGTTTCGAATACGTTTGGTGAGTCTGCAAATGCTTCATCACAACGTTCTTCATCAAAAATAGAAAAACGTAAGTTAAAGCGGCGTAGCATTTCTACTAACCACTGATGCTGAAGATTTTCAGGCACAACAATCAATACGCGGCTAGCACGGCCACTGATGATTTGTTGATGTAAAATCATACCCGCTTCAATGGTTTTACCTAAACCCACCTCATCAGAAAGTAATACGCGTGGCGCAAAACGTTTACCCACTTCTTGGGCGATATAAAGCTGATGCGGAATAAGGTTTGCACGCTGGCCAATTAAGCCTTTTAAAGGTGATTGTTGACGCTCAAATTGATGCTGCCAAGTTTGGTAGCGAAGCGTATAGCGGTCAAAACGGTCTACTTGACCTGCAAATAAACGGTCTTGTGGTTTATTGAATTTGATAAAGTGATCTAAAAAGGTTTCTTTTAACTGGGCTTTTTCACCATTATCAACGCGAGTGCCGTGATAGCATAGTAACTCGCCCTGCTGTTCAACAGACTCGACTTCTAATTCCCATTCTTCAACGCTGCGAATAATATCACCTGGATTAAATGCGACACGAGTAACAGGTGCTTCAGTTAAAGAATAAACTCTGTTTTCTCCACTGGCTGGAAATAAAATGCTGACCTGACGGCCTTCAAGGGCAACAACGGTGCCTAATCCTAAATCTGACTCTGTATCACTGATCCAACGCTGACCTAAGGAAAAATTCATGTATGTCTCGTCTATGAAGAAAAAAGGCGGCTATGTTACCTGTAACGCCATGCTACTTCAAGGTAGTAAACTCGCCGCACACAATTAAATTTAGTCAACCTTTTTAAGTCATTTTTACGGGTGAAAATATTAGTGAAATCTGTATATATTTTAACCATTTAAATAATTGTATATTTGTTTGTCATAAAAAGGACTTTTGTCGTAAATAGACTAAACTGAGTATATACCTAACGAATAAATCATAGCTTCATCCGCCGCTTGTTTAGTTTATTGGGTATAGCATAAAAATCATAAAACGTAAGGAAAGTGCTATGGAAAAAGCTTCGAACCTTGATAGTAAAATGTATGTGCTCGATACCAATGTATTACTCCACGAACCCCTCGCTTATTTATCTTTCCAAGAGCATGATGTTGTTATCCCCATGACAGTATTAGAAGAGCTTGACCATATTAAAGATAGAAAACACGATGTTAGTCGTGACGCCCGTGTTGCTATTCGTGGTTTAGATGAAGTGTTAAAAGACGCGTCTCCTGAGCAGATGTTGCAAGGGGTGGCACTGCCGAGTAATAAAAAGGCGAAAACAGAGTCTCGTGGCCGCTTAATTATCGTTAATGATCACTTATTTGCAGACAGTATTTCGGGTTTACCAGGCAACGAAAATGACCATCGCATCATCAATTGTGCAGTGCATTTGCAAAAGCAGCACAGCGACAGCAAAGTGGTACTTGTAACTAAAGATATCAATATGCGCCTCAAGGCAAAGGGAGCCGGCCTTAAATTTGTTGAAGACTACAGAACAGACCAATTAATTGACGACATAGCGTTACTGACCAGCGGCTATAAAAAAATTGACGGAGACTTTTGGCAACAGGTTGGTGAGTGTGAAACTGAGCAGCAAGGCCGAGATACTTATCACCACGTAGCAAAAAATACGATTAGTGATGTGTTCTGCAATGAATATATTTTAGATGATAGCGATCACTTTGCGGCTCGAGTAACAAGCTACGATGATAAACAAATTACTTTAAAAGATATTAGTGTTGAGCGTTTGATGAGCCATACCGCTTGGGGTGTAAAACCTAAGAATGTGTATCAAGGGATGGCACTTGATGCGCTACTTGACCCAAGTATAGAACTAGTGATTTTAACGGGCCCAGCAGGCTGTGGTAAAACTTTGCTTGCTCTTGCCAGTGCCCTTGAAATGATCATTGAAAAAGGCATTTACGATAAAGTTATAGTCACCCGTAACACGCCAGAAATTGCTGAATCAATTGGCTTTTTACCCGGTACTGAAGAAGAGAAAATGGCCCCTTGGTTAGCAGCAATTACCGATACTTTAGAGGTGTTGCATAAAGGAGATGAAAACCCGATTTCGAGCCGTAATTACATTATGGAAAAAGCCAACGTACAGTTTAAATCGGTGAACTTTATGCGCGGCCGCAGCATTCAAAACGCCGTTGTTATTTTGCAACCCCGAATTGGGGATATTTTAAAGTTTTTACCCCCTTGTTTTTATTGGCCTGTAGAAAAAGTAAAAAGAATTTCCAAAAAAATTGATTACCTTAGCTACTCTGAGCAGTCTCTCAACAATAAACCTTTACTCAAAATTTGTAATTTACAAGAAAAGTACAACACAAAGCCTAGCAACGATTCAATCTTTTGGGAGGCTGCGTAATGAAAAGCTCTATTGATAATCGAAATCCTCGTGTACTAGACACATCTGCATTAGTACATGATCCAAAATCTATTTTTAGCTACAAAGATGATATTTACATCTGTCTAACTGTCCTTGAAGAGCTTGATAACCTGAAAGAAAGAACTAATAAATCGGTAAGTGCCGATGCCCGTATGTGCATTAGAATGCTTGAAGACATTATAAATGGACATACAGCCGAGGAAATGGAAATAGGTATTCCTTTACCATCTACCGAAACAGCCCAGAGAGGAAAGCTTTTCATTGGAATTGACACTCAATTGGATCTGGCTAAGGAGTTAAAGCACGGGATAGGAAGTGATGCTGATAACAGAATAATTAATTATGCTTTATATCTTCAAAAAGAACTCAATAAAGACGTAATAATTGTTAGCCGTGACATTAATATGCGCTTGAAAGCTCGAACCGTAGGGGTCATGGCAGAAGACGTTGCCGTAGATAATCAAATATCAGATATTGATCTTTTATACACAGGGGTACAAGCCTTTAAAGGAGATCTTTTTGATCGAATTAAATCAGACAAAGACTTCAAGGTTTCAGGAGAAGTTTATACTTTCCCAATAAGTCTATTTAATGATGAAGTTCAGCCAAACATGTATTGGTACGATGAAGCTGGACACATTGGGCGAATTTCAGAAGTAACAGATACTGAGGTATTCACAAAGCTATTGCCTCGTAAACAAGAAAAAGTATGGGGCATTTTGCCTAAAAATCAGCGTCAGTCGGTAGCTTTAAGCCAATTAACAGACCCTTACTATGATTTAAATATCATCCTTGGTCCTGCTGGCTCCGGAAAAACTTTTTTGGCAGTTGCTTCGGCGCTGCATCAAGTATTGGAGTTGAAAAAGTACAAAAAAATCGTTGTGGTGCGCTCCAGAGACTTTATGGACGACGATCCGGGATTCTTACCGGGGGATTTAACTGAAAAATCAATGCCTCTTCTGGCAGGTATTACTGACGCATTAATTTCGATGCACTCGGATGATAATCATGAAGGAAATGTCTACGCTACAGTCGAGCATGTGATTGAAAAAGCCAATATAGAATTTACTAGCATGGCTTATTTTCGTGGCCGTTCAATAGACGATGCTGTTTTAATCATTGATGAAGCTCAAAACATGACTAGAGCGCAAATCAAGGGCATGTTAAGCCGTGGTGGGAAAAATTGTCGGACAATCGTATTGGGCAACCTAGCCCAGATTGACGATAAGTTTGTAACACCTGCTTCTTCTGGTGCAAGTGCGGCTGTTAATGTGTTTCGTCATTATGAAAAAGGATCAGTGCTGATTTTTGATGAAGTAGAGCGTAGTAGCTTGGCTGAATTCACTGAAAAGAATATGTAGGCATCAAACTACCATTCACATTTCCTTATAATATTGCGACAATGGCCACTGCTTTTTGCAGTGGCTTTTCAGAGAAGCCCGTTCCCACGAAAACAGGACGAAATGGATTTACTCTGAACTAAAAGATTAAATATTCACATAAAAACTGAGTGACATAGGTGCGTGGCCTAGCGTTGCCGTTTTTTGGTGTATTGATGTCTTTTAAAAAAGAAGACCTGCTAGTAAATATAAAAAGGCAGGCAAAACGATTATCTAAATTATTAACTATTCCCCTTGGACAAGCCCAAGAAGGGGCAGCTATTTGTCTATATGGCTGTGACAGTTACAGCGATTTACTAGTAAAAATAAAAGCTGAATCCTTTGACAACCCAATGATAGCACTGTCTGCACTCTCACCAAACTCGGAAATATTTTTAGTAAAAATATTAGCTAGCCACCTAGATAGCATTATTGGAAATTTTGAAAAAAAATTTCCCGGCTCCAATATAAATGAAGAGATGGTCGTATCCTTGTTTGGGCTTAGCTTTTCAGAGTTCAAACTCAAAATATCTACCTAAAGTTGTACAAATACGTAAGTTGTCATTTTGTTTTTTGGCGATATTATAATAAGAAGGCTGAACGGACAGCCTACGCCTACACATGTTTTTCGCCTTGAAAAACGTGAACAGTGAAGCGGAGCATCCGTAAAAATTTGGTTATTTGAACAATAAATAAAGCAATGTGTTGGTAGGCCATTGTTTATTAGAAAGTTGTTTGGAGAACTAAATGATCTCACTTTATCAATTAAAGAATAAACTCAATAAACAAGCAAAAGAGTTTGCTGAGTTATTAGAGTTTCCTGATCTTTACGCCCAAGGCCTGTGGGCTAGAGGTGTTTATAACTGCCCTCATTTTTCTGATACCCATAATAGCCTCACTGAAGCATTTGAACAGAAAAAACTGGATTCAATTCTAAAGCACGATTCCCTGAAATACTTAATGATCAATGAATACGATGATCAAGAAATTATTGAATCGCTTCATAAAGAAATTGAGTCAATGGCAAACCGTATTGAAAGCCTGATGCTGGTAGATATCGAAACATTAGAGTTAGTTTCAGTGATATACCAAGTATTAGGGTTGCCAGAAGATGCCAAGTTTATTGTAAACACTGGTGCTGACTTTAGGCTGGAGTGGCGACCATATTTCGATGCTTTTGATGATCCGTTGATAGTTCAATATGCAGATTTAAAAGTTCATGGTTGTTATTTCAGGCTCATAGCTTCAAAGTTTCCGGTTGAAAAGCTTTCCTTGAATGACATTAAACAATACATGTACATCAATCATGTAAACCATGATAGTGAGTTCGAAGGCTGTATTTCTGAAGGAAATACATTTTCTAAGCATGAGCACTGGCTGGTGTTGACACTTGAATTATTCCGTAGCGGCAAATTAAATAAGGCTCAGTTCAATCCAACAACCTTCAAAATCGAAGGTATGCGCTATTTGGTATATGGCTTCCCACTGATTCCTTCCTTTGTATCTGATTGGCACAAACCTGATTTATGTCTACAGGTTAAAAATCTAGATGGTGATCAAAAGTTCATTGTTCGTATCGATCAGCAAGCTCTTGTTTTCCATGCACGACGTGTCGATACCAATTTTTTTAACACCATCGATTATGAAAAATATATTTCGTTGTATCAGTCTAGCGTTCTGTCACATTTTGATGCTGACAACAATTTACTAAAAGTTAATGGAGTTAAGTACCTTAGTTTTTTCCGCCCGTTTTGCCTAGAAGATAAGAAGGAAGCAAAAGCATGAGACCAAGAGTAAAACTAACTAACGCAACACTTATCTCAATTAAATCTGACTTAGAAGATAAGGTTGAACAGGTGCTTTACGCTACTTTTGCTGAGGATAGTAAGAACGGTAAAAAAGGTGAGGCTTTGTTTTCCACGAAAGTCATGGAAGTAAACGGTCTTGAATATAGAACTTTTGGTGCTGACTTTTATATCTTAGATGCAGAACCCCAAAAGTTTGATGTAGATGTATTTGAGTTCAATTTAATGCATGAGTGTATGTACTCTCCAAATGAGCTATTAGAGTTGCGAGAAATGCTCCCTGCTGGCTATTAGTAGGGAGTAACAAATGGACAAAACATATTTAAAGGATGCTTACATACTCTCGGTCTATGACTATAAAGACTTTGAAAAATCATTTCTTGGGGAGTTTTTGTCAGGGGTTGTTATTGACGATGAAACATTCAGATTTCGGCCATTTGAGCAAATGGTAACTTCAAAGATTGTTAGCAAATCTGCTGATGAGGATAAGTTAGAAATATACACACATAGTGAGAGTTGTTATGTGATTGATGCTGACCATAAGTTAATTGATATTTCGTTTGTTGAACTGGTTGTTATGAGGGCGGGAGCTTATTCGGTAGATCGAGTTTTAGAAATGAGAGAGCAACTTAAGTCTCAAAATAAAAGCCATTGAATAACGAAGATAAGAAGTCTGATGAGATTATTATTTGTCACTTACCTCTTTGAAAAAGTTGACGTTAGTCAAATATTCATAAATGTTTACATGACATCAATTTACTTATTCGAAAATTTGTATTAGCATAGACATGTATATTTTTATGAGAATTTTATGTCTAAAGCATTTTCAAAAGTCTTAGTGATAACGCTTATGCTGTTTGCCTTTGTAGGGCAAGCATTTGCGTATTCTGCTATGCCTTGCGAAATGCCATCAGGTTCTCATGAATCACACATGAACATGAACATGAACATGGATCATGGTGATATGAATAAAAGCAGTAATGGTCAATCAGAAGATTGTTGTGACGTTGAATGTATTTGTCCTGCAAATGCTTGCTCATCTACGACAGTCCTAAATTCCAGTGTTGACTCGACAGATATTCAAATATTGAGTGAATCTGTAGCTGCTATGCAATCTAAACAACCTCATTCAATTTCCACTTCCCTTTATCGTCCACCAATTTTTGCCTAATACAGGATTAGTGCGTCCAAATTTCGCACACATGTAATTAATTTTTCTGTTAGTCAATATAGCGTCGTAGCGCTATAGCTATTTTCCAGCGACGTCTGGGGGCAAAAATGATCAATAAGTATTTAAAAATAGCAGTTGTAATGCTGCTTTCACCTGCGTTTGCAAACGCTAATGAACATAAGCATGCACACAATAACGACGTAACACCTTTGGAGTTAATCGTTTATAAAACCCCAACTTGTGGGTGTTGTAAAAAATGGATAACTCATATTGAAGACAAAGGGATCGTTGCGCATTCCAAAGATTTCCGAAACATCGGCAACATCAAAACTAAGTATGGTATCAAACCTAATTACCGTTCATGCCACACGGCAGTGAGTAGAAATGGGTTTGCCTTTGAAGGTCATGTACCGGCTAAGTTTATTCAGCAGTTCTTGTCAGAAGAGCACCCCAATGCGATTGGATTATCTGTCCCAGCAATGCCTGTTGGCTCTCCGGGTATGGAAGTCGGCGACCGCTTTATGTCATATAACGTATTAATTTTATTTAAAGATGGAACGAGTAAAGTATATGCAGAAGTTAAGGCTTATGAGGAGCAATTCTAATGAGATTAAATGTTTCAAGCCTTACTCTACTTTCAACTTCGCTAATTCTCGGCTTGTCTGTATTCTCAGCTCAAGCTGAGAAAGTAGTGTCACTTGAACAAGCTATCACCTTGGCTCAGCAAAATGATCCTTGGCTTCATGGGAGTCGGTTAAAACAAAGCGCGGTTGAAAATAGAAGTATCGCTTCAGGTACTTTGCCTGACCCCAAAGTATCACTAGGGATAATGAATTTACCAACAGATACTTGGGACTTAGATCAGGAAGGAATGACTCAACTAAAGGTTGGTGTTTCTCAAATGTTTCCTAGAGGTGATAGTTTAAAGATTAAACAAGAGCAATTAAAAATTGAGTCAACGAAATTTCCACTGCTACGAGAGGATCGTAAGGCTAAACTGATAAGCCAAGTATCACAGTTATGGTTAGATGCTTACTTAGCCCAACAAACCATTAAATTGATTGAAGCGGATTGGGCGCTCTTTGAGCAGATGGCGGAAGTTACTAAAGCTAGCTACTCAAATGTTGTTGGTAAAACCAGACAACAAGATGTTATTCGTGCTCAATTGGAAATCGTGCAGTTAGATGACCGATTAACTTCGCAAAAGCAGAAACTAGAAACAACAATCGCTCGCCTTAATGAGTGGCTTCATATCTACGATGCTGCTGGCTTGAATGAATCATTCAACTTTGATACGCAACCATTAGAGTTTAGGGTTTCTAAAAAGTTGCCTACAATTCATTTGAACAATTCAACAGTCCTAAAAGCATCTAATTACTCAAGAAATCTATTGGCTCAGGAGCTTTCGAATCACCCAGCCATACTTGCAATTGATATAAAACGCAAAGCTTCAGAAAAAGCAGTTGAGTTAGCTAAACAGCAATATGAACCGCAATGGGGTGTTAATGCTAGTTATGCCTATCGGGACAATATGCCCTCTGGTGATAGCCGAGCTGATTTATTTTCTGTTGGAGTAACGTTTGATTTACCCTTGTTCACCGAGAACAGACAAGATAAGCAAGTTGCAGCTTCTATTGCAGATTCAGAGACTATTAAAACCGAGAAACTATTACTGACAAAGCAAATGATCAGTATGGTGGAAAAGGAGCTTAGACAGCTTAAGCGTTTATCTGATAGGCAATCTATCTATCAAGAACAACTCCTTAAACAAACTCATGACCAAGCAGAAGCGTCATTGACAGCTTACACAAATGATGATGGCGATTTTGCCGAAGTTGTTCGAGCAAGAATCGCAGAATTAAATGCCAGAATATCAGCCTTAAGAATTGATGTTGACGCACTTAAAACAGTTGCTCGTATCAACTATTTCTTTGCACGTTCTCAATCTAACTCAAATGCTGAACATAAGTCGATGCAAACTTCACACAAAACTAATCAGCACTTATCCAATCAGCAATTTGGAGAAAAATAATGTCAACGAATACTAAAACAATTATTGCCATCATCATTGGTGCTGCGCTAGGCGCAGGAGTATTGAGCTTATATCAAGGTGCAGGGTCAAACAGTAATACAGATGAAACAACATCAGCAGAGAAAAAGCCTCTGTATTGGGTTGCACCGATGGATTCTAATTACCGCCGGGACAAGCCCGGTAAGTCGCCTATGGGGATGGATTTAATTCCTGTGTATGAGGAAGAATCATCTGGTGATGATTTTGGTCCCGGAGCAGTAAAAATTGCGCCTCATGTAGTGAATAACCTAGGGGTTCGCACTGCACCTGTTGAGCTGAAAAATATGCATACTGAAATATCAACGGTTGGTTACGTTCAATATGATGAAGATAAGCTAATTCATATCCACCCACGTGTTGATGGTTGGATTGAAAAACTCTATGTCAAAGCGGCAGGTAACCCTGTAGAGAAAGGGCAGCCTCTTTATACACTGTATTCTCCTCAGTTAGTTAACGCGCAAGAAGAACTTTTAATAGCTTTAAAGCGCGACAATAGTTCCTTAATTTCGGCGGCGAAAGATCGCCTTAAAGCGTTACAGCTTTCAGCAGATTTCATTCAAAAGCTAGAAAAGACTAGAAAAGTTCAGCAAACCATCACCTTTTATTCACCACAAGCAGGTGTTGTTGACGGTTTGAAGATTAGAGAAGGCTTTTATGTCAAGCCGGGAAACACTTTATTAAGCATTGGTCAACTAGATCAAGTTTGGGTTGAAGCAGAAGTGTTTGAACGTGACGCAGCCTTAATTAAAGAAGGACTGCCTGTATCAATGACACTGGATTATTTACCCGGAGAGGACTGGGCTGGTGTCGTTGATTATGTTTATCCAACATTGAATAGTAAAACACGCACACTCAGAGTGAGACTGAAGTTTGACAACCCAGACTATCAATTAAAACCAAACATGTTTGCACAAGTCTCTATTCACGCTAATCAAGCTGATAGCACGATACTCGTACCTAAAGAAGCCGTCATTCGCACAGGTAAACAAGACAGAGTTGTACTTGCCTTGGGGGATGGGCAATTTAAGTCTATCGAAGTGACAATTGGCCGGGTTGATATCGATAGTATCGAAATCTTAGAGGGTCTTAATGAAGATGATGTTGTGGTGACATCTGCTCAATTCTTGATTGATTCTGAATCAAGTAAAAACTCTGATTTTAAACGAATGACTCATGACGAAGTGCCTAGCTCTGTTTGGATGGAAGGCGAAATCAACAGCGTCATGGCGGGACATCGTATGGTTAATATTACTCATGGTCCTGCTGAGGCTTGGGATTGGCCTGAAATGACAATGGACTTCGATGTAGGTGAAAAGGTAGATATTGATTCACTGAAGTCTGGTCAATCTTTGCACTTTGAAGTGAGCAAAACCGAAGAGGGTGGATATGAAGTTACTGGAATTCATATCATGAGTGAGCCTGCTGATATGAGTGAAGAAGTATCATCAGCAACAGTATCAGGTTTAATTAATGCGATTGATATTGATACACGGATTCTAAATATTAGCCGAGGCCCAATAGAGAAGTGGGATAGACCTGCTGCGACGATGGATTTTATCGTCGCGGACAATATAGAAATAGTTGATTTCAATGTTGGTGATAATGTCACTTTCACTTTTGAGGTTAGGGATGACTTAGTTATCACTGAAATCTCTCTTGAATCAGATGAACAACACGGCAAGGAAAATAAAGCTGCTGTTGATCATTCTAATCATTAAGTGGGAGAAAAATAATGATTGAATCAATTATTAGATGGTCTATCGGCAATCGTTTCTTTGTTTTGTTGATTACCTTAATTATCGCGTTTGGTGGTTTGTATTCATTACAAAAAACGCCAGTAGATGCACTCCCAGATCTTTCTGATGTGCAGGTGATAATTAAGACGAGTTATCCGGGACAGGCACCACAAGTTGTGCAGGATCAAGTGACATTTCCACTTACTACAGCGATGCTATCAGTGCCGGGGGCGCAAACTGTTCGTGGTTACTCATTCTTTGGTGATTCCTACGTCTACATTATTTTTGATGATGATACTGATTTGTATTGGGCTAGAAGCCGAGTACTTGAATACTTAAGCCAAGTAGCATCAAGCCTGCCTGATTCGGCAAAACCTCAATTAGGACCTGATGCAACAGGTGTGGGTTGGGTATACATTTACGCTTTAACAGATAAGTCTGGAAACCATGATCTAAGCCAATTAAGAAGCATTCAAGACTGGTTCTTAAAGTATGAACTACAAACTGTTCCGGGCGTGTCCGAAGTTGCCGCCGTTGGTGGTATGGTTAAGCAGTATCAAGTGCAAGTAGATCCTGACAAATTGAGAGCTTACGATATTCCTCTAAGTTTAATACAAATAGCCTTACAAAAAGGGAACAAAGAAACTGGCGCATCCGTTGTGGAAATGGCTGAAGCTGAATATATGGTTACCGCAACGGGGTATATTCAATCAGTTAGTGATATAGAGAAAATTCCACTTGGTATTAACGAACAAGGCACGCCGTTGCGTATTGGTGATGTTGCCAACGTTAACCTTGGTCCTCAAATGCGCCGTGGTATCGCAGAACTTAATGGCGAAGGCGAAGTTGTTGGTGGTGTTGTCGTTATGCGCTTTGGTGAAAACGCTCAACAAACCATAAATGGGGTAAAAGAAAAGCTTGAGTCGCTCAAATCTTCTTTACCAGAGGGGGTGGAGGTTGTCCCTGTCTATGACAGATCGAAGTTAATAGATCGTGCTGTTGATAACCTTTGGAGCAAGTTGCTAGAGGAGCTTGCGGTCGTGGCTATTGTCTGTGTTGCTTTCCTATTTCATCTTCGCTCATCAATTGTGGCAGTTGTTACTCTACCATTAGGTATATTGGTGTCATTCATCATCATGTATATGCAAGGCATCAATGCCAATATTATGTCTTTAGGCGGTATCGCTATTGCTATTGGTGCGATGACTGATGGTGCAATAGTGATGATTGAAAATATGCATAAACATATGGAGAAAACACCACTAACAGATGAAAACCGTTGGCAAATTGTAGCTAAGGCTGCGAGTGAGGTAGGCCCTGCATTATTTTTTAGCTTGCTGATCATAACTGTCTCATTCTTACCTGTGTTTATCTTAGAAGCGCAAGAAGGAAGAATGTTTTCACCGCTCGCCTATACAAAAACCTATGCAATGGCTGCATCAGCAGGCTTGGCAATAACATTGGTGCCTGTTTTGATGGGCTACTTTATTCGAGGCAAAGTCGTCTCTGAAAAGAAAAACCCATTAAATCGATTATTGATTGCTATCTACATGCCTGTTTTAAAGCAAGTCATGAAGTTTCCAAAATTGACAATAGTCGCAGCAGTATTAGTGACTATCGTTGGTTTTTGGCCTGTCGATAAAATTGGTAGTGAATTCATTCCGCCATTGGATGAAGGCGACCTTATGTATATGCCTACTACATATCCCGGCATTTCAATCGGTAAAGCAAGAGAGTTATTGCAGCAAACGGACAAGCTTATTCGCACTGTGCCAGAAGTTGAAAATGTATTCGGTAAAGTAGGACGAGCTGAAACCGCAACTGACCCTGCGCCTCTAACCATGATTGAAACCTTTATTCAATTGAAGCCACGGGAGGAGTGGCGAGAAGGCGTGACAACTGAGTCGTTAAAAGCTGAGTTTGATAAGTTGGTTAAATTTCCGGGCTTAACCAATGCTTGGGTCATGCCAATCAAGACCCGCATTGACATGTTAGCTACAGGTATAAAAACGCCTGTCGGTATTAAAGTCGCCGGACCAGAACTTGATGTAATTCAGGATATCGGCCAACAAATAGAACAACTCTTGCCAGAAGTGACAGGCACAGCGTCAGTTTACTCTGAACGAGTTGCAGGTGGACGATATATCAAGGTTGATATTTCACGAGATAAATCAAGTCGCTTTGGGTTAAATATCGAAGATGTCCAACAAGTAGTTTCTACTGCGATTGGCGGTATGAATGTGACACAAACGATAGAAGGTCAAGAGCGTTACCCTGTTAATCTGCGCTATCCGCAAGATTATCGAGATTCTCCTGAGCAGCTAGCACGATTACCTGTTGTAACACCAAGTGGTCAACGCATTGCACTAGGTGATGTTGCTGATATTCGAGTAGAGAATGGCCCACCGGGTATTAAAAGTGAGAATGCCAGAATCAATGGTTGGACTTTCATTGATATTGATAGCGTTGATGTAGGTACTTATGTTGAAAATGCTAAAGAACACTTAGCAAATAACCTGACATTACCAGCAGGCTATTCAATTACTTGGGCTGGACAATACGAATATATGGAAAGAGCGAAAGAAAAGCTCACCTATGTATTGCCTTTAACACTCGCCATTATTGTTATTCTGCTTTACCTGAATTTCAGAGCGTTTAGTGAAGTGGCTATCATTATCGTTACCTTGCCGATGGCAATGATCGGTGGGTTATGGTTGATGTATCTAGAAGGGTTTAATTTCTCAGTAGCTGTTGGTGTGGGCTTTATCGCTCTAGCTGGTGTTGCGGTTGAGATTGGCGTGATAATGCTGGTTTATCTTAATCAAGCACTTGCTGAGCTTAAGGAAAAAGCGGTGGAGCGAGCAGAACTCATCTCAGATGATGCATATCAAGATGCATTATTGCACGGTGCTGGCTTACGAGTTCGTCCAGTAATGATGACGGTAGCTACAATCATTATAGGTTTAATGCCTATTTTATATGGTACTGGTACAGGTTCTGAGGTCATGAGCCGCATTGCTGCTCCTATGGTAGGCGGAATGACAAGTGCTGTGCTGCTCACGCTTATTGTACTCCCTGCAATTTACTCAATCATTAAAAAGCCTGAAGTAAATGCCTTTAACAAAGAGCTTTCTAACGTGGAGCCTGAGAATAATGCTTAGCACGGCTAGAAAATATCACAAATGGCTAATGGCATTTGTCGGAATACAATTCCTCTTCTGGTCTATTACAGGCGTGTATATGGTGACTATGGATATTCACTATATACACGGCGAAACCTTGGCTAAGAGTGAGGAAGCCAAAATAGATTTAGCAAGTATGGATTACTCCATTGTAAAGCTAGCTGCGGATTATCCTAAAGCTAGCCAAGTTACACTTACTCAAAGTATGGGCCGTCCTTTGTATTCTTTTATTAATGGAGAAAATGGAAAAGTAGCAATAGATGCTAAAACTGGAGCTGTTCAGGCCCTTGTAGATGAAACCAAGGCTAAAGAAATCGCACAATACCATTATGCGCTGAATCATCAAATCGACAGCATAAGGTTGATTAAGTCAGCGACAAACTTGCCTGCTGAGTTGTCCCCAAGGCATTTACCTGTTTGGAGAGTGACGTTTGAGCAATTCTCCACACCGACATTTTATATAAGTCAACAAACAGGATCACTTGTTGCCAAGCGTCATGATTACTGGCGATTGTTTGATTGGATGTGGCGGTTCCACATTATGGATTACTATGATGGAGAAAACGTATCAAACTGGTTTTTGTTCTTGGTCGCAACTCTAGGTCTAATGGGAGCAATTACTGGCGCAGTATTGACTTATTACCGAGTGCTTTCCCCAAATAAAAAGAGAGTCATTTGATGCGACTATTTAAGTTAAATACAACGATACACAAGTGGCTTTCTTTATTTGTTGGTTTACAACTGCTTATTTGGTTGGGAACGGGCCTTTACTTCAATTTGATGGATCACAGTAAAGCCAGTGGTAATGAACTTAGAGTTCATTCTCATCATGAAGGTAGCATTACAGGCTTTGACCTATTCCCTATTAAAGACATTACTAGTAATGCTCCGCAGGAAGTAAACCTTATATGGGTTTTACATCAGCCTTACTATCATTTTGTGTTCGATAAGGGGCAGCATAGCTATCAAGAGCGCCACTCAAAGCTATTTGATGCTGTAACAGGAAAGCCATTTAATTTGTCTGAAGAACAAGTACTAACTTTGGCAAAAAACTCCTACTCAGGACAGGGTAAGTTAACTACTCCAGTGTTATCTCAACCTCCGTTTTCTGATCACGTAAGGCAGCAAAATCCTATGTGGCAAGTTGCCGTTGAGGATGAGAACAATACAACTATTTATTTAGATAGTATTACAGGTCAAGTACTTCGCCATGCCAATGATGATTTCAGATTGAAAGATCTGATGATGAAGCTTCACTTTATGGACTATGGCAATTCTGGAGGATTTAACCATTGGTTGATCATTGCATTTGCTTTTGCAACGCTATTCCTTTCAATTACTGGTGTTACTTGGCTGATACAACAGTATAGAAGTGGTTTACTGAAGCTAGGTTGGGGCACTAACAGGCAAAAAGTGGCAGTGACGTTTTCCAATGAAAATACTATTACTGACATCTCAGCAGTTGGTCGCTCAACTGTATTAGAAGGGCTAGCTAGTTCACATGTATACCTTCCTTCAGGTTGCGGTGGTGGCGGTACTTGTGGCAAATGCGTGTTCTTAAGTTCAACTAAATTACCTATCACACTATCTGAACAGGAACATTTATCTCAGGAGCAACTTAAGGAAGGTTATCGGCTTGGATGTCAGCATAGGTTCTCTGAAATTAGTTCGATTGAAGTTAATACTGATCGCAATATTGAAAATCATGAGCTAGTTGTGGTTGCGACTAATTTCATTACTCCTTTTATCAAGGAAGTGAAATTTAAGCTGAAATCAGGCAAACAGTTGGCATTTAAAGCTGGTGCATATATGCAATTTGATGTGCCAGCAGGGATGAATAGCTTACGTCCAGATGATATGCCAGAGTGCTATGAAAAATACTGGGATAGCTACTATCATGGAAAATTTTCTCATAACGGTGTAACTCGCCACTACTCATTAGTTAACTTTGACGAGGAGTCTGATGAGTTAATGTTTAATATCCGTTGGCAGACCGCAAAGAATGGTTTTAAAGCAGGAATAGGTTCAAGTTATTTAGGTTCACTCCAAGTAGGTGAAACGATAACTGCAAGAGGCCCTTTTTCTGATTTTTATGCCACTTCAAATAAAAAAGTTAGTCGCGTGTTTATAGGTGCGGGTTCAGGACTTGCACCACTGAGGTCTATTATTTTTGAACAGTTGAAAAAGCATAAAGATAAAAGTGGTTTGACTCTTATCTATGGTGCGCGAACTGAAGATGACTTGCTATACCATAATGAATTGAAGTCACTGAGTGAGAAGCATAAAAACTTCTCTTATATTCCTACTCTTTCTAATCCTTCAGAAGAATGGCAAGGGCACTCAGGCTATGTTCAAAAAGTACTTCTGCCGTATATGAACCAAAAAGCAGAACTGCATTTGGCTGAGTTTTACTTGTGCGGTCCAGAAGCAATGATGAGTGAAGTGGAAAAAATAATTACAGATGCTGGGATTCCAAGTAATCAAATTTTCAAAGATAAATTTAGTCGTTAATCCATTAAATAAATAGAGGTATATATGAAAACATTAATTAAACTTTTAACCATAATCAGTGTTGTTTTTAGTAGTGCAGTATTTGCACATGTGCATCTTGAAAAAAGCGTGCCTGCTGATAATGCAATGCTAATGAATACTCCAGAAAAATTGACATTGGGATTTAGCAAAGAGGTACGTGTAGTTAAAGTTACGTTGAAAAATAAAAAAGGTGAAAATATTAAATTTGACTTTAAACCATCAAAAGAAGCTTCCAGAGAGTTTTCATGGGAACTACCTAAATTAGCTCCAACAAACTATATCGTTGATGTGACCTATTTAGGTAAAGATGGACATAAAATGAAAGATAGCTTCGGCTTTATGGTTCATTAGTAAGGCTGTGTGATTGATATGGAAATGTATATCTGGAATACAGTCATTGTACTGTCAAAAATTGTATTTTACGTCGGCTTTGCCTGTATTGCCGGCTATACATTTTTCAGACAAATTTTTGAGCATAATGAATCTCATAGTAATGCTGTAATAGCGAATTTAACGTGGACAAGAACTTATATAGTTATGGCTTTGATCGCTAATATTACTTGGTTCTTTGCCAGTACTGGTGCAATGGCAGAAGAGGGAATTCAGGGGGCGATAGACGCTGATATATTGGCTATTATGTGGGACTCCTCTGTCGGCACTGGAGCTTTGCTTCGAGCGCTTGGGCTAGTTACCGCAATAATCGCTTTAGCTTTAAGGTTCAAACTCGCTGTGAACTCGTACTTAAAACAAAGCGCTTTAATGTTGAGTTTATTAATCCTTGCATACTCATTCACGTTACTGGGTCATATTTCTGAGTTAGGCACAATTGAAAAAGGCTTGCTTATTTTGCATGTGCTCGTTATGGCATGGTGGTTTGGGGCGTTATTGCCACTAAAACAGGCTTGCCATCAGCTAAGTTATGCAGAACTTCATTTGCTGATGGAAAGCTTTGGCAAACAAGCAAGTTTTACATTGAGCCTATTGTTGGTAGCAGGCCTCTGGCTCGTGATTCAATTGGTCGGAAGTCTTGATGCACTAATAAGCTCAAGTTACGGACAAACACTGTTGTTTAAATTGGCCCTTGTAGTGTCTATTTTGGCACTTGCTGCTAAACATAAACTAATACTCGTTCCACAACTTAAAAATAGTCAAGGCAGAGAGGCTTTATCTAAATCTATCTCGATAGAAATGGTAGTAGCTTTTGCCATTTTATCTGTAACGGCTGGGCTTACTAGTGTTGTTGGCCCTGCAAATTAAAACCTAAAAGAGAGAATGAAAATGAAAACAATAAATATATTACTCGTTTTATTAATGACGTTTAGTTTCGCAGCAAACGCTCATGGTGATAAGAACAAAGACAAAGGTTTGTTTAAAGGTATAGATACCCCAGCCGCAAAAGTTGTTTTGGCATTTCATCAAGCACTTGAAACTGGCAATCAAAAACAGGCTAGAGCGCAGTTAGCGGATGATGTCACCATTTTCGAGGGAGGCCGCGTTGAAAGGAGCGCTGATGAATATGCTCATCATCATATGTTGTCGGATATGAAGTATTTAGCAGCGATGAAGAGCGACACACTTGAACATCAAGTGACGATACTTGGAAATACCGCTATCTCTGCGTCGCGCAGTCAAACTACAGGTACTCATAAAGGTGTTGAACGCGATTATCAAGGCATGGAAACGATGGTGCTGGAAAAACAAAATGGTGAATGGAAGATTAAGCACATTCATTGGTCACATTAATTTATTGTTCAAACAACGGAGAGTAAAATGAGAAATAACAATCCATTACATCAAGTTTCTACGCCACGTAGACGCTTTGTACAAGGATTAGCTGCTGGCGGTGTATTAGCTGCTTTTCCAAGTGTTCTTCATGCAGCTTCATCTTTGCTTGCTGGAACTTCAACAGGTACTGCGCCCGAACTAAGTGGGGAAGTCATAGATCTGGTGATAGATGAGTCACCAGTAAACTTCACAGGTGTTGTAAGAATGGCTACAACAATCAATGGCTCAATACCAGCTCCTACCTTGCGCCTCAGAGAAGGTGATGACGTTACTATCAGGGTAACGAATAAATTATCAGTGCCGAGTTCAATTCATTGGCATGGGATCATTCTTCCGTATCAAATGGATGGCGTACCGGGTATTAGCTTTAAAGGTATAATGCCGGGTGAAACCTTTGTTTATAAATTTAAGCTGCAACAAAGCGGCACATATTGGTATCACTCACACAGTGGTTTTCAAGAAATGACAGGTATGTACGGCGCATTAATTATTGAGCCAAGAGAAAAGGATATTATTAGTGCTGACAATGAGCATGTCATCCAATTGTCTGATTGGACTGATGATGACCCAATGGATTTGTTTCGCAAGTTAAAAGTACAGAGCGATGTATTTAACTTTAATCAACCTACTGTTCCAGAGTTTTTTGATGACATTTCAAATAGCAGCGTTTCAAATGCGCTACAACGCCGGGAAATGTGGAATAAAATGAGAATGAACCCTACAGATCTTGCAGACTTATCAGCATCTGCAATGACTTTTTTAATGAATGGTTGTGCGCCTTTGACAAATTGGCGTGGAATGTTTAAAGCTGGCGAAAAGGTTAGGCTTAGATTTATTAACGGTTCTAGCAATACGTTTTTTGATGTAAGAATACCTGAGCTGAAGTTAACAGTTGTACAAGCTGATGGACAAAATGTTGAACCTGTGACAGTAGATGAATTTAGATTTGGTCCCGGTGAAACTTATGATGTACTTGTCGAGCCAAAAAATGACGCATATACGATTTTTGCACAAAGCATGGATCGCTCAGGTTATGCTAAAGGTACTTTATCAATGGCACCTAACGTTGATGCACCAGTACCTTCTTTAGACCCCGTTGAGTGGTTAACGATGACAGATATGATGGGCAATATGACCCATGATAGTGTGCATTCTACAATGGCTGATACGGCAGGTATGTCGGGCATGAATTCTAATAAAATGGATCATAGTGCAATGGGTCATGGAGCGATGGCAATGGATCATAGTAAACATGGAATGACTAAAAACCCATTAGCTGTTGCTAGCACTAAAGTGCGTCATGCAAAAACAGAGTATGGAGCTTCTGTTGATATGCGTGTTGATATGCCTAGAACAAACCTTGATGATCCCGGTATAGGTTTACGTAAAAATGGACGCCGTGTTTTAACACTTGCAGATTTACATTCTCTTGAGGGAATTACAAGCCAGCAAGAGCCTGAGGCTGAAATTGAATTACATTTAACTGGAAACATGGAGCGTTATAGCTGGTCATTTGATGGCTTGGAATTTGGAAAAAGCACGCCAGTTCACATGAAGCATAATCAACGTTTAAGAGTTATTTTACAAAACGATACAATGATGACACATCCAATGCACCTGCATGGTATGTGGAGCGATTTGGAGAATGAAAAAGGTGATGTACAGGTTCGTCGCCATACTATCCCTGTACAACCAGCGCAAAGAATTAGTTTTTTAACAACACCTCATGACGTAGGTCGCTGGGCATGGCATTGCCATTTATTATTCCACATGGATGCAGGTATGTTTAGAGAGGTAGTTGTATCATGAGAAAATTAATACTAACCAATACGTTAAAACTATTATTAATAGGTTTGCCCCTTATAAGTGTATCTGTATCTGCAAAAGATGAGATGACTGAGATGGGTGATTCTAAAATGCAAGCACAAGGTGGAGATGCACCTAAAGATGCTAGAGACCCTCATGCTTATGCCGCAGGTACAACATTGACTGAAGGTCCTTATGCACTCAATAGCGACAAACGACTGACTTTGGCAGATGAGCATTCATTTTACGCGCTACTAGGGGATCGTCTTGAATATAATGAGCAAACAAACGCAGGTGTTTTTGACTTTCAGGCATGGTATGGCACTACTTTTGATAGATTAGTCATCAAAACTGAGGGAGATTTTAGCGAAGGTAATTTAGAGGAGAACCAAACAGATTTTCTATGGGGCCACGCAATATCTGCTTATTGGGATACACAAGTCGGTATTCGACTTGATTACAATAACGAAGGTGAAAACCGCAAATGGCTAGCTTTTGGTTTACAAGGTCTAGCCCCTTACTGGTTTGAAATTGATATGACTGCGTATTTAGGAGAGCAAGGTAATAGTGCATTTTCGATCGAAGCTGAGTATGAGCTATTACTTACTCAAAAGTTAATTGTTCAACCACGAGCAGAGTTGACGCTTTACGGTAAGGATGACGTCCAAAATAACCTTGGTAGTGGCTTATCTAGCAGTGCTATTGGTTTTCGGGTTCGTTATGAGTTTACCCGCCAGTTTGCTCCCTATGTTGGCGTTGAGTGGACAAATAAATTTGGTAATACAGCCGAATTTGCGAAGTTAAATGGGCAAAGTACTCGTGATACTGCTTTTGTTGCAGGTATCAAGTTCTGGCTCTGATGTGAAGAAATACTATATTGACTTGATGAGAGCTACCGCAACTATATTGATGGTAGCTTTTGTTTTTTGGGATTTAAACCATTTTAGTTATGTTAGGAAAGGCCTAGCTAATAGTTTTTTTGGAAAGAACTAAGAGCAGTAATAGTAAGCTACTTCTTGTTTTCAGTCTGTGCCAGTCTGGTGTATACCTATCAAGGTGGAATATCAGCTAAGAAGTAAAGTTGGCGAATGGTAAAGGTTAAAGAGTCAAGCCAAAAAACATCGCCATTGAAAGACGTACAATAGACTATTTTATCACTTTTGATGAACGGGAATTGGGTGTGCTCGGGATAGAACCGATTGTTGCAAAGTACTGCGCTTAAAGCTGAACAATTGGAAAAATGATCCCTTACTCAATACCTAGTTATGAGCGTAGGGTTTTTATTTTTTTTATGGTGCTCATGCTTGGCTTCAATCTCATGAGTATAAATCAGACACCCCTTTTATACTTGTTAAGTTTAAGCTGTTTAAAAAAGTAAAAAGTTTAGGTTTTAGTTCAAAGGTTGATCAAGATCATAAAATTATTTTTATAAAGTGGCTAGTATTGTAGGAGCTAAAGAAGGAATGATAATGTTTGGACTTTTCAGGTGGTTTAAAATAGTGATAATAACTGTGTTGCTTACGCAGCATAGTTTTGCTACAGCTAAGCCAATGAATTGTGAAGAACATCAAAATGGATCTTCCGACACGCATATTATGCAACGAAGCAAAAATATTCACCATCAATCAATGAATGACAATAGTCACTATCACACTGTAAACTCGCAAGACTCTAAACACCGTCATGGTGATGAAGTCTGTGAAAAATGTAAAGCTAGTGATTGTGTTTGTTGTGAGGGGGGATTTTGTTCAAGCTTTCATTTAAATCCCTATCTTGTGCAAGCGCAAGAGGAAGGTATTTGCAATATTTACTCTGAGCTATTTCTACAGCGTACACCTCTACCAAAATCTGGTATCCATCTCTTACTTTATCGTCCACCAATTATTGGCTAATCACGGGATCAGTGCGTCTTTTTTTCGCCACTCCCATCAAAAATAGAATGACTTATTCATTGATTTAAATAATCAATTGTTTTGAACGATTAGTACGATATTTTGAAGGCACTATGAAAATTCTCAAACTATTGCCATTTACAGTACTTAATGCTGTCGATTTTGGCCGAGATTTCTCTTTTACCAAAAAATTATTTTTTAGCTTATTCACTAGAATTAGTACTTGACCTGTGTCTTAGACACAGGTCTAAGCTGTAGGTGAGAGTACAAACTTAGGTGAAAAACTAAGGAGTAAATATGAAAGTAGCAGAACTGTCAAAAAGCCTTGGAACGACTGCTGATACGGTGCGCTATTACACGCGATTGGGACTGTTAAAACCTGCTAAGTCAGTGAACGGCTACAAGTCATACTCGAATAAAGAAGTATCGAGACTTAAGTTCATTTTAAGTGCCAGAAATCTTGGTTTTTCCGTTGCTGATATCAAGCAAATTCTTAATGAATCTGAAGATGGTACAAGTGCGTGCCCATTAGTCAGAAGCCTCATCAAAGAGCGGCTTGAAGAAACAGAAAAACAGTTTCAAGCAATGTTGGCACTTCGAGGGAAAATGTCTTCAGCGCTTTCTCAATGGGAAGAAATGGAAGACAAAGCGCCGACTGCAAACATGGTTTGTCATCTCATCGAAAACTTTGAACAAATTAAAAAGGCATAGGAGGAAAAATGGTAACTACTAATACAAATATAGAAACCGAATCAGGCTGTTGCTGTCAGGCAAAAACTCAATCCTCTTCGTGTAAAAGTAAGGAGAATACGTTGGAAAAAACATCACAAAGCCAACAGCTCATCATTGAAGGCGCTGGGTGTGCTAGCTGTGTAGGCAAAATTGAAGGGGCGTTAAAGGCAACTCATGGAGTCGTCAGTGCAGAAATGAATTTTGCTGATAGGACTGTAACAGTTTCTGGGACAGCTAAGACAGAAGAATTGATCAAAGCTGTTGAGTCAGTGGGGTATAACGCGAAGCCAATTGATGATAGCTCAGCAACAGATGCGCTTGACGAGAAAGAGGCGGCGGATTGGGCATATTACAAAAAGCTAATGCGCGATACGTTTATTGCCCTTTCACTCGGCGTTCCTTTGATGATCTACAGCATTGTAGTTGGAGAAATGACAGTTGAAACAAACCTTGAACGCATGTCTTGGCTGGTTGTCGGTATTTTAACTTTTGGTGTTATGTATTTTTCAGGTAAGCATTTTTATGTTGGCGCTTGGAAAAGCTTTAAAAACCACTCCGCTAATATGGACACACTAATAGCTTTGGGAACAGGTACAGCTTGGGTGTACTCAATGGTTGTTGTGTTTGCACCTGACGCCGTTCCATTGATGGCACGACATGTCTATTTTGAAGCTACCGCCATGATCATTGGCTTAATTGATTTAGGTCTAGCATTAGAAATAAAAGCCAGAGGTAAAACCTCTGAGGCCATTAAACGTCTTATCGGCTTGCAGGCCAAAACGGCAACTGTAGTTCGTGATAATAAAGAGGTTCAGATAGGTATCGAACAGGTTTTGCTTCATGATGTTGTGAAAGTAAAGCCGGGTGAAAAAATTCCCGTAGATGGCGTTGTATTGGAAGGACACACCTCTATTGATGAGTCCATGCTGACAGGCGAACCTATGCCTGTTGAAAAAGCCGAAGAAGATGAGGTTGTCGCTGGTACTTTGAACAAATCAGGCATGATTTTATTTAGAGCGACACGCGTTGGTAAAGACACGGCGCTTGCACAGATCATCAATATGGTGAAACGAGCGCAAAATTCAAAACCGCCGATTGGCCGCTTGGCCGATGTTATTTCCGCCTATTTCGTTCCTGTAGTCATGATCATCTCGGTGTTAAGTGCGTTAGCATGGCTTAACTTTGGCCCTGAGCCAGCAATTGCTTTTGCTATCGTATCAGCAACTACTGTGCTTATTATTGCCTGCCCGTGTGCTTTAGGCTTGGCAACGCCTATGTCTGTCATGGTGGGAGTAGGAAAAGCAGCAGAAGCCGGAGTACTTATTCGCAACGGTGAGGCACTGCAAACCGCCTCTAAAATCACTGCCATGATTTTAGATAAAACGGGCACTATTACTGAAGGGGCACCTAAGGTAACCGATATTGTTTTAGCAAAAGCTACTGACGAAAAAGACGTACTACAGCTTGCAGCAAGTTTAGAAAGCGGCTCAGAGCACCCTTTAGCGCAAGCGATTGTTGAAAGTGCTTTAGATAAGGATATTGAGTTACTAAAAATTGAATCGTTTAATGCTATTACGGGTTTTGGTGTAGAAGCAAACTGTAACAATAAAGTCCTGCTTTTTGGTAACGATAAACTAATGAAGTTAAAAGGCATAGACCTCACAGGCTTTGTTGGAAAAGCCCAGTCTTTAGCCAAAGAAGCCAAAACACCTATGTACTTTGCTGTAGATGGTGAACTTGCCGCAATCATTGCTGTCGCAGATCCCATTAAGTCAGACTCAATCTCTGCTATCAAACGGCTTCAGGCTAATGGTATACGCGTCATCATGTTAACAGGTGATAACAAGGAAACCGCTGCCGCTGTTGCCAAAAAAGCAGGTATTAGCGAATTTCTTGCTGAGGTGCTGCCAGAAGATAAAGCCAACAAGGTGAAAGAGCTACAAGGCAGTGGCGAAATTGTTGGTATGACAGGAGATGGCATCAACGATGCTCCTGCGCTAGCGTTAGCCGATGTTGGCTTCGCCATAGGCACAGGGACTGATGTAGCTATCGAAAGTGCTGACATTACCCTAATGCGTGGTTCACTTCATGGCCTTGCCGATGCCATAGCGGTAAGCAAAGCTACTTTACGAAATATCAAACAAAACTTGTTTGGCGCGTTTGTCTATAACGTAGCTGGGATTCCTTTTGCTGCGGGGGTTCTATATCCCTTCTTTGGCATTCTGCTTAGCCCTGTAATTGCAGGTGCTGCAATGGCGTTTTCGTCATTGACTGTGGTGTCAAATGCAAATCGACTTCGCTTTTTTAAAGCAAAAGAGCATTAAGGAGAAGAGCGATGATGTTAATTAACTTATTAGGCTTAATGTTAATCGCGCTGATTGTTTGGTGGTTTTGGCTATATAAACCCAATAAAACAATCGTTCAAGGTAATGAAGTACTCATTGAAGTGAGGGATGGCGTGTATTCCCCATCCTCAATTCAGGTGTCTGCTAGCCAACCTGTTACCTTGAAGTTTATACGCAAAGATCAATCCCCCTGCGCTGAAACAATGCTTATTCCTTCATTGGATATAAGCGAACAGCTTAAGTTAAATGAAATTACTCAAATTACCTTATTAAACTTGTCACCGGGAGAGCATGAGTTTCACTGTCAGATGCAAATGTATCGCGGTGTCTTAAAAGTCGTTTAGGAGGGCAATATGAAAAATCAACACCCTAATTTTTGGTCAACACCTACAGGCTGGGCTGCACTGGCACTTATTGCCGCAGTGACCTACTTCTTAGTGCTTGAGCATGGTCAACATACGCTGCAATTTCTTCCCTACTTGATTTTATTGCTATGCCCCTTGATGCACGTATTTATGCATGGCAGTCATGGTAAACATGGTCACGATCATTCACATGCGCCTGATGAAAAAAAGGAAGAGAGCTTTCAAGAACTCACGGATAAAAATGCAGCCTATCGCGATGGCTACATACAAGGCTTAGAAAAGGCACGTAAGGAATCACATAAAAAGGAGAGCAGTGATGAATGAAACATATGATTATGGCTTATGGTCAATGGTGATACTGAACTCAGCAATTTTTATCTTTTTTGCCTTTAGTTTTGTCAAACCAAAAACATCAACTGATTGGAGAAGTCTAAGCGCGTTCTCTGCCTTTATTGTTGCCCTATTTACTGAAATGTATGGCTTTCCTTTAACTATCTATTTTCTGTCGGGGTGGCTGACGGAGACCTATCCAGAAGTAAATTTCTTTGCGCATGAAAATGGGCATTTATTACATACTTTCTTTGGATTTCAAGGTGATGCCCATTGGGACCCATTTCATATAGTGAGTATGGTGTTTATTGTTGCAGGTTTCTTTATGTTGTCTTCAGCATGGAATGTATTGCATCACGCGCAAAAACATCATCAATTGGCTACAACTGGATGGTATGCAAGATGTCGCCACCCACAGTATGTAGCTTTCATTCTAATCATGTTCGGCTTTTTATTGCAGTGGCCGACAATCCCAACACTTGCGATGTTTCCGATCTTAGTCGTTGTTTACGTCAAGCTAGCGAAACGCGAAGAAGCACAGGCGATTACTGAATTTGGTTCGGAGTACCACAGGTATATGGAATCGACACCAAGTTGGATCCCAAGTTTTAATAAAAGTGTAGAAGGTAAAAATCATGAAAACGTTAACTAAATCAATTTTATTTATTAGTTCACTACTGATAACCACTAGCTCATTTGCCCAAAACAATGAGCATAAACATGAAGGTGCGAACAAAGCTGATATGCATCAAGGCATGACAATACCACATGAGAACATGGGAGAAATGCATAAAAAAATGATGGAAATGAAAAAGGAAGTCCATGCCATTAAAACTGAAAAAGATCCTGACAAGCAACAGCAGATGATGGTTGAACATCACCGTTCAATGATGAAGATGATGCAATCCATGCACAAAAATATGGAAGAAATGCCAATGCATCAACAAATCAAGATGACTGAACATCATTTAGAAATGATGGAGAACATGATGCCGCAGATGAACCGGAAAATGGAAGAAATGAAAGATAGCAATCAACAGCATTCACACAAACATTAGGAGAAAAATTATGAGCGATTTAGATCATAGAGTTGGCGTTAGAGAGCAAAATTTAGTTGTTCGAAATCTAAAGCTTAGCAATGTCACAGAAGAAAGCTGTGACGAGTTAGTAAAAGAAATAGATCAGCTTTTTGGTATAGATGAAGTTAGTTACAACATCAAAGAAGGTGAAATACACCTTGCCTATGATGCCGCAAACGTAAGCCTTGATGGGATTGAGGAGGTAATCCGTAAGTATGGCGCAGATGTTCATGATGATTGGTGGACACATACTAAAGAAAGTTACTATAAATTTGTTGATCAGAACATCAAAGATAACTCTGTTCATAAGCCTTGGAGTTGTCATCAAGCACCTTCGGGGGCTGGCCGGAAAAACAAATGAATTCATAAAAAAGTGTATAGATAATTAGTTAGTCAAATGAGGTAACAGTGATGAAAACACCCTATATAAAAGCTCTTTTATTGCTTACATTCGGTTTATATTTAGTGGGTTGTTCTAATACCACTTTTTATCATAAATACATGATGAGAGGTCAGGTAGTAGAAAGTTCTGATAATCGAACTCTAATCTGTATTGGTGCTAAGCATGGCGCAGAGGTTGGGCAAAAATACAGTGTTATTAGATTCCATGAAAGAATAGTATTGAGTGAAGGTGACGATCCCTACACTATCGAAAAGGTAGGAACGGTACAAATTACTAAAATTGTGAATGATCATTTCGCAACTGTAAAGCTAGTGTCTGGTGACATTGCAGCGAAAGATATGGTGGAACTTGAAAACTAATAAAGTGGTGGCGAAAGCCACCACAAGAGCATAACAATAAAACTTAATGAAAAAGCTTTAGTGTTATTTTGTACAACCTTTGAGATTGTTTGCTCAGTTCTGGTTATCTTGATGCCAGTACGACAGAAAAAATGTTACATATGGATTAGAAAGGTGTGGGCTGGCATCCTAGGTCTAATCTTAACAGTTAAGGAGCCGCCGAATAGAGCTATACCTTTACATCAGCAGCATAATCAATGCTCCCGCGATCATAAATAAGTTTTCAGATAGCGATACAAATCCAAGTGGCACACTACTATCGCCGCCTACACAGGCACACTTTAACTGGCGTTTGTCAATGTAAACGGCTTTGAAAACTGAAATTGCTCCAACTGTGCCGATAAACAATGAAAATGGTGCCACTGCGAGAGGCTGTAGTTGGGCAACCATACCAATACCTGCATATGCTTCAATGAAGGGATAAATATAACCATATCTTATCCATCTCATCGCTAGTAAATCATAAGTAATAAACGAATTTGTGAAACTGTATAGGTCTTTCAGTTTTTGCACCGCTAAGAGCGTCATTGAAAAAGCTATAAATAGCATCAGTGTTCTGATGGAGATAAATGAGCCGGAAGCAAAATGTTGAGATGCGACAGCAAGAAGTGCAGCTATCGAGAAAATGGCTACAACTGGCGTGTAGGTTGTGCCAGTTTGACCTGCTTCATCTTTACCAAAATACTCTCTTAAGTCATCGTATCCTCCGACACGCTTTCCTTCAATAAAGGTTTGTGGCGTAGTTTTGACATCATGCTTATCTTTGAAGTCATCAGCTTGTTGTCTTGACGTGAGCTTATGATCTTCTACATCATACCCTTGCCTCTCCAGCAAATCTTTCGACCTTAAACCATAGGGGCAGATATGTTCGTCAGTGACCATTCTGTACAGGGTAGCTGTCTTAGTCATCTTAGTCTCCTTTGTTCAGTGTGCCTTCAAACTTTGGGAGCGGTCGTTGCTCAGCCTGAGCTTGTGAGCTGACCTTTCCATTTTCAGAAATATCCTTAATCAGCCATTCCATTTCTTTTATTTCTTTTCGTTGGGCTTTAATAATACCATTTGCCAATTCACGCACGCGTACATCCTCCAAAGTTGAATGCTCACTAGTAAGAATAGCAATGGAGTGATGAGGAATCATCGCTTTCATGTAGGCAGTGTCAGAAATTGTGCTTTGAGAGCGAACAAGATAAAGACATATGGCGAACAGTATTGTCGCCAATAGAAAAATAGCCATGTTGAGCTTCTTGTTACTGTACATGCCAAGCATAAAGGCCAGCATGATCATTGCCATACCTGCTCCCATATACAACGCCATATAGATACGCGTTTCACTAAACCATATATGTGATACTGCGTAAGTGTTGAGATACATCATGACAAACATAGCAATGGTTGAGGTGATGATCATTGCAGCAAATCTTGAGTATTTCATAAGTAATCCTTACATTGATAGTGTAAATATTTCCCACTGTTAGCCTATTATTCTCTACATGTGGTCATGTTCTCGAAAAATTGCAAGTAATGAGCCAGTATCAATAAGAGTATTTGTAATACGATTGACTCAATTTCAGCGCAATTATTGTGAATCAGTACTAATCTACACATTTCGGTGTAAGAGTTTATGGGCAAAAAATCTTCTTTGAAGGAGATCAAATCAGCTTATATTTAGAGTTTGAGTTTTGAACTTGTGATAGACACAGGCGGAATTGGCTTTAGTTAACAATCTAATGTGGGAACTCAAAGTACTACAAGCTGAGCTTCAACAAATGTAAGCTCGTGTACAAGTGAAGACACAGTTAAAGCATGTGGAAGAATTAATCTTGATAGTTAGAGTTGTCATTTATTTCACTTTTTAAATGAACGAATATTGATCTTTTATCTCGTTCATGTCCGAAAGCTAAAAGTTTCCTACACATGAAAGTGGTTTTGCAAGAGTATCTACTAGAGAACAAGATTTGAATGCTCAACTGTTCAGTTGGGCTATTATGGTTGTAAAAAAATATTATAAGGCAATGTGTCTGGTACTTCGGTTAGAAATGAAAAAAGTTAAAGAAGCTAATCGATTTCATCAGGTAGGGTGATGAGGTAATAGTTACTCGCCTTGATCGGCTAGGCCGATCATTAAAGTCTATTCTTGAGGACATTGAAAGTACTCACAAACGGGGCGATTGTTCAAAGATTATTAATGGTTCTGTCAGTACAAAAAATGATAATCCGTTTACCAGTTTCATTCATAATCTGCGCAATTAGCAATAATGACGTGCGTTCATAACGGTCATAAAGAGCAATCCCCCTGCGCTGAAATAATGCTTATTCCTTCATTGGATATAAGCGAACAGCTTAAGTTAAATGAAATTACTCAAATTACCTTATTAAACTTGTCACAGGGAGAGCATGAGTTTCATTGTCAGATACAAATGTATCGCGGCGTCTTAAAAGTAATTTAGTTTTAAATAGGTCTTTTTACACACCTGAACGAGCAAAAGTAACTTAACAAAAGGCTTCTCGAAAACATTACGAGAAGCCTCTAAATTAAAGTTAAGATTTGTATTTACTGTAAACAATTCTATATAGAACAGGCAAAACAACTAAAGTAAGTAAAGTAGAGGAAATAATCCCTCCAATTACCACCGTTGCTAATGGCCTCTGAACTTCAGCCCCAGTTCCGACGTTTAATGCCATAGGAATGAAACCTAAGCTAGCAACCAAAGCGGTCATTAATACAGGGCGAAGCCTGATAGTTGCACCTTCGATAATTGAGTTTATTAGCTCTCCTGTTTCAAGTAATCGCTGTTTAATGAATGACAGCATCACCAGTCCATTTAATACAGCTATCCCTGAAAGAGCGATAAATCCAACAGCAGCAGAAATTGAAAGAGGCATGTCTCTTAACCACAAAGCCAATACGCCGCCTGTAAGTGCTAAAGGCACACCACTAAATATGATCAGGGCATCTTTTATTGAACTAAATGCTATGACAAGCAGTGTCAAAATTACAAACAATGTGGCAGGTACTACGATGGATAATCTTTGCGTTGCACTCTCAAGTTGCTCAAATGTTCCGCCGTACTCAAGCCAATAACCAGCAGGCAATTCAACATTTTGTTGAATTTTTTGCTGTGCCTCTTGTACGAATGAGCCTAGATCTCGGTTTCTAACATTTGCTGTAATTACAATTCGTCGCTTACCATTTTCTCGGCTTATTTGACTTGGAACTGTCGTATAATTTAACTCTGCAACTTCGCTTACAGGTACAAACTCACCACTTTCTGTCGCGATTGGCAAATTACCTAGCTGATCAAGGTTGGCTCTCAACAGCTCAGGATATCTAACTACAATTTCAAATCGACGATCACCTTCGAATATTAACCCTGCGCCTTCACCTGACACGACTGTTTTTAACCAAGACTGTAAGTCGCTTGCATCCAACCCGTATAGCGCTAATGCTTCAGGCTTGGGGTTAACGGTAAAGATAGGCACGTCATCAACTTGTTCGAGCCGCGCATCAGCAACACCTGAAATTGTATTGAGTGTAGCCAAAACTTCTTGTGCAGAAATGACAAGTTGGGATAGATCATCACCGTAGAGCTTAATCCCTAAATCAGCTCTTACTCCGCTAATTAATTCGTTAAATCGCATCTGAATTGGTTGAGTAAACTCATAATTATTGCCGGGAATAGAGCTGAGATCTTTTTCCAGCCTTTCAACAAAATCCTCTTTCGTTAAATTAGGGTCGGGCCATTGCTCTCTCGGCTTTAATATCAGAAAAGTATCAGTCACATTTGGCGGCATCGCGTCTGTCGCAACTTCTGCTGTGCCCGTTTTTGAAAACACCGTAACAACTTCATCATATTTCATAATTTGTTGTTCAAGTACCTTCTGCATTTCTACAGCTTGGTCAATACCCGTGCCCGGAATACGCATCGCGTGCAGTGCAATGTCACCTTCATTAAGTTGAGGAACAAATTCAGATCCTAATTTACTACCAAGTAATATGCTAAATGTCACAAGTAAAGCAGCGCCGCAAACAACTAGCCAACGTAGTTTTAAAGCCCACTTCAAAACAGGACTATAAACTGACTTAGCGCCGACAATTACTGGACTTTCTTTTTCGCTGATTTTGCCTTTCAAGAATAAAGCAACCGCAGCGGGGACTAGCGTGAAGGTAAATACCATTGCAGACAATAGAGCGATTATCACCGTTGCGGCCATCGGATGAAACATTTTGCCCTCGACACCCGATAAGGTAAACAAAGGTAAATAGACAATCGTTATGATCAATACGCCAAAAACACTAGGTCGTATAACCTCATTGGTAGCAGAATAAACAATGTCTAGGCGTTCTTTCAGGGAAATGACAGAACTATTTCGTTTTTGGCTTTCTGCTAACCGCCTAATGCAGTTCTCAACGATTATTACCGCGCCATCGACAATCAATCCAAAATCTAAGGCTCCCAGACTCATTAAATTCGCAGAGACTTTGCTTTGAACCATGCCCGTGATTGTTGCCAACATTGCCAAAGGAATTACTGCGGCGGTAATCAAAGCGGCGCGTATGTTACCCAGTAATAGGAACAATACGAAGATAACCAGTAATGCACCTTCAATAAGATTTTTCTGTACGGTGCTAATTGCTTTATCAACCAGAGTTGTCCTGTCATATAAGGGAACTATGGACACGCCTTGAGGTAAACTGTTTTGGATTTCACTAAGCTTGTCACCAACAGCCAATGCCACCGAGCGTGAATTTTCTCCTACCAGCATCATTGCGGTGCCAATCACACTTTCCTTGCCTTCCAGTGATGCAGCTCCTGTCCTTAGCTCTTTTCCTATCGCAACTTCGGCGACATCTTTAACTTTTACAAGTGTGCCGTCGTCGCTTTTTATAATGACGTTTTGGATGTCTTGAATAGATTGCAACTGAGCTTGTGAACGAACAAGAATTTGCTGTCCGCTTCTTTCGATGAATCCAGCCCCTTGATTTGCATTATTTCGCATTATTGCATTTGATAGTGCTTCACTGGTAATACCGAAGTGCAACATCCTTAACGGATCGGGATTGATATGGTATTGCTTTTTATAGCCACCAATTGCATTGATTTCCGTAATCCCTTTAACCAATGCAAGTTGTGGTTTCACTACCCAGTCATGGATCTCCCTTAACGCCATCGCATCATAGGGTAAGCCATTATTCTGCTTTGCACTTTCGTCGGCAGTTATACTGTACATGTATATTTCACCGAGGCCCGTAGCAATTGGTCCCATTTCTGGTTCAATGCCAAACGGTAGTTGCTCCTTAATTGCGCTAAGTCGCTCATTGATTAGGTTTCTGGCAAAATACAAATCTGTGCCTTCTTCAAACACAACAGTCACTTGCGACAGGCCATATCGAGAAAGTGAACGGGTATAATCCAGCTTAGGTAAACCTGCCAAGCCCGTTTCGACGATAAACGTAATCCGTTGCTCTGTTTCCAAAGGTGAATAACCTTGAGCCTGCGTGTTTATTTGTACCTGTACATTGGTTATATCTGGCACAGCGTCAATAGGTAGCTTCTGATAGTTCCATATTCCTAAAGCGATGATAAACAAGGCCATAAGCAACATAGTACCACGTCTACGGATAGATAATTCTAGTATCCAAGCGATCATATTTTCACCTCGATAATACTGAAGCCAATATGTAGAGGACAAAAAGGTCGGAGATTAGTGTTCATGTCCAGCCTCCGATTTTTTTAGATCAGCAACTAGCAGATAACTGTTCTTTACAACCACACTTTCGCCGACGTTCAAACCGTCGATGATAGCAATATTGATAGCGTCTGAAGCGCCAGTTTTTACGGCGCTAGGGTGGTATTCATTGCCTTCTTTAATAAAAACAACATCTTTGCCTTCAAACTCTTGAATGGCTCCTTTTGGCACAACAACTGGAGCAGAGTGTTGACTGGTCGTAACCGCACCTTTAATTACAGTGCCAAGCGGCCACTTGTTGGTTTTGTTATCCAATTTTACAAATGCCAATGAGTATGGCTTGTCGTTTAGTGATGGTGTTAAATAGCTAATTTGCGCACTTTGATTAAATTCAGTGCTATGAATTAGCACCTGCTGGTTAGCGTTAACCTTACTTAGCTGAGTAGGAAACACTGATAGTTGTGCCCAAACCACGTCAAAATTGGCTATTGTCAGCAAGTTTTCACCATTTGTAAGCTCGCCAATATTGGCTTGCCTAGCGACTATACGCCCAGACATTGGTGCTTTTATCGAATATTGATTTAAGCTCTCATTGGATTCAATCACTACCAACGTTTCACCTTTTTTGACCTCTTCGCCGAGATTGACTTTTACTTCCTTAATAACACCATCGAATCTAGCGTTAACGTGCGCAAGTGAGGCAGGATCGGCAACGATTTTTCCATATACAACTTCTTCGTTATGAATAACACCGCTAGTTGCTGCTACTGTTTCAATGCTGTTTTGTTTAGCCATCTCAACAGACATAGAGACTATTTCATCTTTGTGTTCTTCACTGGCTGAGGTCGTGATGGAGGTGAAACCAATTACAGCAACAAGCATTAATTTGAAAAGGCTGATTGGTGAATTTAATATATTTTTCTTTTTCATGATTAATTCTCAATAAAGCTTGAAAGTTGGCTTTCTGTATTGCCGGAAGAAATTAATGGAATGCCTGATAAGGACTCAATGGAGGCGCTTTGTTTGTGAACCTCACTTGCGGCAAAAATAAGCGCATATTGCATCTCAATAAGCTCTTTTTGAACTGAAACTAGCTCTAAATAACTAAAGCGCCCGTCCGAATAGGCTTTTTGCACTAATGACAAAGCACTTTCTTGAGGCGGAATAATACTGGTTTGTAAGGTTTCAACCGTAAGGCGAGCCTCTTCCTGAGCCGCATAAAATGTCGCTAATTGGCTGTAAATTGCTCGCTCACTGGCTTTCCGTTGCTGCTCAACTTCATCGAGTTTTGCTTTTTGAGATTGATAGCTGCCTCTATTTCTATCACTCGTAAACAGAGGGACGCTAATTCCTGCAACCAACGCAGTCTCATTGCTACCTTCAAGTCTTTTCACACCTGCGCTCCACGTTATATTAGCGTGGCTTTGTGCGTTGATTGATTGTAATTGAGCTTGCTGAATTCTCGATTGCTCTGCATAAGCTAATATATGAGGACTTTGAGAAAGTTGAGCCATGATGTATTCGAGTGATATTGTTTTGGGAAGTGCAAATAAATCGCCTGATACACGAGAGAATTGCGGTGATTGTTCTCCCCACATAATAGCTAACTTACGAACACTGGCCTCTAACTGCTTGGAAATGGTTAGCGTCTTTAGTCGAGCTGTTGCTAAAGCTGCATCAGCTCGTTTTTGCTCTGATGACGGTGCCGAACCAACACGAACTTTTTTGGAGACAGTTTGATAGGTTTCTCGTGCTAGCTTTTCTGCATTTTCATTGACGAGCATGATTTGCTGTAACGTCAAAACATCGATATAGCGAGCTGCTACTTCACCCAAAATATCGAGTGTTTGTATTCTTTTTTCAACAGCTATTGCTTGCTGTTGGGCATTAACATAAAGCTTTCTGCTATTTACCTTATCTCCCAATTCCACCACGGAAGATATTGATAAGGTAAGTTCAGCGTCGCTGAATCCAGATACATCACCTGTACCTGCAAAGTTTTCCAATTCAGCGCTGACGTTATATTCAGGTTTTAACCCTGCGGTAGCTAACTCGCCGTCTAAACGCTTTTGTTTGTATTTAAAAGCTGTTAGCTGTGGGTTGTTTGCAAGTGTTCGTTGTATTGCCTCTGACAATGAAACTGAATCAACAGTTAAGTCATTTGCAAATACATTATTAGTTGTCACTAAAAACGACAACAGAAGCAACCGTTTTACTTTCTTCCAAGCAAGTACGGGGGCCTTAAAATAAGACATATTCATATTTTGTCCTGTTTATTTTATGAAACGAGCGTTGGCTTCACCGCCTAACGCGCCAATTAAATAAAAGGACTAACTTTTGGGAGGTCGAAGTAATCTGGAAGGGGGAGCTTCAATGACTACTTTTAAATAATCAAATACCTGACTTGATTTGAAATCAATGTCTCTACTGATGTAAACATGCGTAGCAAACTGTACATGCGAGCCATTGCAGTGTCCGCAATGATGACAATCAGCGGGGTTGTGTTGGTCATTATCTGCTGATGATTGTATTAATTTTTCAGAAGAAATGTGGTCATCTAAAGCATGAACATGCTCGGTTTTTATATGCTCGGAATCAACAATATGAACATCAGCAACTTTTGCCACAGCAGAAAATGACTGAAGTAATATCAGCACTATCATGATGTATGCAGGGAATTGTTTAATATTCATTTCGTTTCAACTATCTCTTAGTTATGCCAATGTTAACACTATCGTTTAGCTTGCGTCACGACATTGCTCGTCTATGAACTCTATTTCAATTGTTGTATGAGCAAAATCAAACTCTTTAAGCTCCTGTCGCAACTCTAGCTTGTACGATTTCAGCTCTTCGTTAGATATTTCAGTGTTTAAAACAATATGGGCGGTTAAAACGTTGTGTTCACCATCAAGTGACCAGATGTGTAAGTGATGTACTTCACCCACAATGGCTTTAGAAACTATTTTCGATTTAATATTTTCAATAAGATCAATATCTGGTGTCGCTTGCAAGAAGAGCATAAGTGTCGTTTTCAGTGTTCTTACAACATTAAATAAAATAAAAAGGGTAAACCCAATTGATAAAATAGGATCGAGTATGGGCCATTCAACAAACATCAATACGATTGATACAATAAATATAGCTATCCAACCTAAAACGTCTTCAAGCAAGTGCCAGTTTAAAACTCGTTCATTTAAGGTCTTTCCATGACTTAGCTTATAGGCAGCGTAACCGTTTACCACCATGCCAAAAATAGCTAATAAAAGCATTCCTTCGACTTGAGGCATTTCGGGGTTAGCTAATCTTGGTATGGCCTCAATTAGTATAAAAACAGAACCAACAGTTAATACCAAACCGTTAATCAATGCGCCAAGCAATGAAAAGCGCTTGTAACCATATGAAAACTGGCTAGAGGCAGGCTTGTTACTGAGCTTATTTAATCCCCATGCGGTGCCTATGGAGATGCTATCTCCTAAATCATGGATAGCATCTGCCATGATTGCCGTACTATTGGTTAACCAACCTCCGATAAATTCGATGATGGTAAACGTGAGGTTTAGAAAAAAAGCCCAGCCAATGCGTCTCGAAGCGTCCTCATCATTGTGAGGGTGATCATGACCGTGAGAGTGGTTATGCATGTTGAGCCTCGGCGGTTACATTTTTTCTTCTAAGCCTTTGTACATTCCAATTAATGATATGACGGATAAAGTTTTGGTACGCCCAACGTTTAATACCCGTTAGATTGGTTCCCTGCTCAGCATAGAATTCATCGGGTGAGTCATAAAAGCCAAAGTCGTCGTGTATGCCTTCTTTTTGAATATAAGTATCTTTACCAACCCAGTTCGTCTCTGGGTTACTTATGCAGGTAGTAGCTATTCCATAACCACAAAAATTATCTTTAGCTTGACTGAATTTGGATTGAATTGAACTTAGGTAAGCTTCGTCGAGAATGAAGCCTTCTAAATTGATCCACTTACCTTCATAGAGCACTTCTACCCAGCTATGGATAATGGATTTTGGGGCAAGCCAAAATACATAAGAAGGAATAGCGCCTTTCTGAAGCTGTTGGTCAATCGTGAAACCATGAAATCGGCACTGAATACCAAGCGCTCGGAATAGAGCCATTAACAAGTTTCCCTTGGTATTGCACTGTCCATAGCCATCCGCTAAAACTTCACTCGCAGATATATCATCGCTGCGGTTGTAACCAAACTGAATCTCATCTTTAACAAAGGTGTAAGCAGCTCCTATTGTGTTGTATTCATCCATTGTATTCCAATTCCGATCTGCTATTAGAGATTGGATGCTGTGATCATCTAAGTCTAATATTTGTGTTTTCTCTAAATAATTAGCACTCATTATCCATCTCCTTTAAGAACATGATTTTGATTTACTTCCACTACAGCTATTGTTTTCGCTTGTTAACTCTGCGTTGCTCAGCTCTTTCTTCGCATCAGTAATAATCAGGTAAGCCCCTCTTAAAATTAGGGTTGCAATCACACTACCAATCACAATGTCAGGCCAGCGAGAATCAAGTAGCATCACTAAAACACCAGCAGCAATGACCCCCAAGTTTGCGATCACATCGTTGGCTGAAAATATCCAGCTTGCACGCATATGGACTTCACCATTGCTTTGCATTCTGATTAAAACTAAACAAATGACGTTTGCTATTAATGCTACAAAACCAAAGCCGATCATGAACCAAGAGTGAGGCTCACCTTCTCCGAGTCTTCTTACTATGTCAAAGATTACCAGTATTCCGAGTGTCAGCTGAAAGTAACCGCTGATAAGGGCTGCATTGGCTTTATGCTTTAAAGATCGGCTCACGGCATATAGAGCAATACCATAGACAATTGCGTCAGCCAGCATATCCATTGAATCTGCTATCAAAGCCGTTGAGTTTGCATATAGGCCCACAGTAATCTCAACGCAGAACATAACCGCATTAATACCTAGCAACCAATACAGCACATGTTTTTGTTTCGCATCTTTTAGTTCGACTTCGCAACCACAACCACTCATTGCACGGCCTTAGTTATTTGCTTGATAACTTAACTATAAAGTCTATAGTGACTATAGAGTCAAGATTTAGGACTAAAGTTTTATGAAGATAGGTGAACTTTCAAAAACGACAGGGTGTTCGATACAAACAATTCGGTATTACGAGAAAGAAGGGTTGCTTTCAACTCCTGAACGTACTGAAGGGAATTACAGGTTATACGGTGAACGGGCTTTAAAAGAATTAGAGTTTATAAAGCATTGCCGAAGTTTGGATATCCCTCTAACAGATGTTAAACGCCTTATGGAACTGAAAAATAAGCCAGAAGAAAGCTGTGCAAGTGTTAATAAGCTCATTGCTCAACAATTGGCCTTAGTTAACAATCGAATGAGAGAACTCAAAGCACTAAAAGCTGAGCTTCAACAAATGGCAAGTTTGTGTACAACTGAAAACACCATTGAAGCGTGTGGAATAATTAAGTCACTTGATAGTTAGAATTGTCATTCATTTTCTATCCGTGTTGTGTACGAATAACTATATTTTATTACGTTCATGTACGAAATTTATTTAATGTACTTTCGTTCACTTGATTGTTAAGATGTACGAAAGTTACAGGTTTCGTACATATGAAAGTTGGTTTTGCAAGAGTCTCAACTAAAGAGCAAGATTTAAATATTCAACTGTCCAAGTTGGACGCTCATGGCTGTGAAAAAATATTTCAAGGAAAACAGTCAGGTGCTTCCATTAGAAATGAAGAAAAGCTAAAGGAACTCATCGATTTTATCAGGGAGGGTGATGAGGTAATTGTTACTCGCCTTGATCGGCTAGGCCGATCATTAAAGTCTATTCTTGAGGCTATTGAAAGTATCCACAAAAAGGGGGCTTGTTTAAATATTATCGACGGCTCTCTCAATACTAAAAATGATAATCCGTTTGCCACCGCCATGATCAACCTATGTGGAGTATTCGCTCAACTTGAGCGGGATCTTATAAAAGCCAGAACCGCAGAAGGTCGCGAAGAAGCGAAGGCTAAAGGCAAACATATGGGTAGGTTGCCTGCTTTATCAGACAAACAAGCGAAAGAATTATATAAAGATAAATTAAATGGTGAATCGATCTCTGCATTAGCGAAGAAATATTCTGTTAGCCGCCCGACGGTTCATCGAACTATTGAAAGAATGGAACAAAAAAATAATAAATAAAAGGAGATGTTATGTGGTCTGATAAAGAGTCAAAAATTGACTTCTTAAACTTTAATGAAACGGCTGAGTCGATTAAAGATCTTATCACTGAAAAGGAATTAATGCCTATTAGTATAGGTGTCTTTGGTGATTGGGGCGCTGGAAAATCCACGATTCTTGAACTTACCAAAGCATCTTTGGAAACTGATGAACAAGAATATATACAAGTGCATTTCGATGCATGGACTTTCCAAGGATACGATGACGCTAAAGCAGCGCTATTAGAAACAATTGCATCTACTTTAGTAAAAAAAGCAGCAGACGATAAAAATCTAAGTGCAAAAGCAATAGAGTTTGCTGGACGAATAGATAAGATCAGACTGATGGGACTGCTAATGGATGGTGGTGCAGCATTAGCTGGTATACCGACTATGGGTGGTATACAGAAGATCATGGGACTATTCAGTGGTGGTGACGATAGTGAACTTGATGTTGATGATGTAAAAGGTGCTGTCGATGGCGCTAAGGATGTTGCGAAGAAAAACAAAGGTTTGATCAAAGATAAGAAATCATTCTCACCTCCTAAAGAAATTAAAGAATTCCGAAAAGCATATTCTGATCTGTTAAAGGAGTTTGATAAGCCACTTATTGTCTATGTCGATAATTTAGATCGCTGCTCTCCATTTAATGCCATTTCAACACTTGAGGCGATCAGATTATTTCTATTTTTACCAAATACCGCATTTGTCATTGCCGCCGATGAAGACATGATCCGTTTGGCAGTACCTGAATATCACAAAGGTGCATCTCAACGACATCAAACTGATTATTTAGACAAGCTTATTCAAATTCCTGTGCATGTACCAAGGCCCGGTGTTCTTGAGATAAGGGCATATTTAATGATGCTCACCGCTCAAGACCACGGAGTGACAGATGCTCAGTTAGAAGCGATAAGATGTGCCCTTGAAGAATCATTAAGGCTTTCTTGGAAACAACCACAAATTACCGTTGATGAGCTTCTTCAGGATCACGATATCGAAAAGCATTCAGGACTCAGAAGCAAATTTGTAGTTGCTGAACAGTTAGCTCCACTATTAGCTGAATCCACAAACATTAACGGTAACCCTCGCATAGTTAAGCGATTACTCAATCAAGTTAAGATGAGAAAGAAAACGGCTCACCGTCGAGGAATGCAGCTTGACGAGAAAACTATCACTAAGCTGGTAATTTTTGAGAGGTGCTTAGGCACTCAGGCTACTAACAAGCTTTATGAATTAATTGATAAGGAAAACGGATATCCAAAAGTTTTAGCGGATCTCGAAAATTCAGAAGTTGAATTTGATGAAATAAAGTTACCTGAAGAGTGGAAACTCGACCTAGCTTTTATTGATAAATGGTCAAAATTACCTCCAATGTTTACTGAGATGGATTTGACCCCAGCGGCATACCTTAGCCGAGAAAGCATTCCAATGGGTGCTGTTAATGCGGTAATGTCGGGAGCTGCTCAAAAACTTGTAGAAGAATTAATGAAGCAAAAGGTAAGGGTCAGTGGCGTTAACTCTACTGCGATTACCACAACTCCGAAGGAAGAGTACATGTCAGTCATGGATGGTTTGATTGAAAACTTTAAGTTGATTGGTGATTGGACCGAAAAACCAACAGGCATCTATGGAGCCGTGTTACTTGCCAAGCAGGATGATAAATGTTGCTTAAGTCTTCTTACATTTTTAAAAAGCTTGCCTCGTCAAAGGTGGCTCAATCCAATCTTAAAAGAACTAGAGGGAATTAAGTAATATGGGTACGTCCGCATCGTCTACAGGACCGAATAACAAGAGTCCGCTAATTCCATCTTGGGCAGAGCAAGGAGATCCCGTCACAATAGAGCCTGCATCAGGTACTGATGGGGATGATCAAACTGGTTCTGATAACAATCAATCTGATGATCAGAATGACCATACCAACGATATTGACAATGACAAGGTTCAACAAGAAATCGGTGGTTCGCCAACAGCAACGCCACCTCCAAATAGGTTTGCCAGCGCCAGAAGAGCATTTGGTAAATATGCACAAACAGGTGGCTCAACCTCAGATCTAAGGCGTTCATTAAAAAGTTACTCTAGAAAAGGCTCTGGCGGAGGTAAAAGCACAAGCCGGAGACTAGCAAGCGGTATAACGGCTGGTTCTGGATTGCTTGGTGTCATGCGTGGCGACACCGTAACGGTTAATAATCAAAGCTTATCATTAGGTGATCTAACTGGGTTATCGACTGACCAAGCAATTGACAAAATTGCTAGTCATTTGGCACCTGATAATGCCGATTCGGATGCTGTAAGAGTTGCGTTGGATTACGCACTAGAGGAAGCATTACCCGATACAGAAGAATTTGACCCAAACAGTTTTACTGACGAAGTTATTCAAGAAGCCATAGGCTGTTATTTAACAGATCTTATTTTTCAGGATGTGGTTGAAGGCATGGGCAGAGCTTGGTTTCATGTTGAGCCTGCAAGTAAGCATCATCAAATGGAAGTAGAATTAAGGGAATTAATAAAAGTGATCACACAAGAGCAGTTAGACAAAGTAACTAATGGCAACCCTAGTACTATTAGCAAGGAAAATATTACTAAAATTCAAGCTGATGCAATTGCAATGACAGTGGATGAATGGGAGAGTTTTGATGACTAATTTTTATTTTAACCATGACCCAGCTAACTTGCCTGATTTTTCTGAAGACTGTCATCCTGTCCAAATGTTTCACACGCATCAAAATGACATCACTAAGCACAGCTTAGTGTCAAAACAACTACTACAAACAGTTCGTGATTTAGGATTGCATGTAGATGCTGATGCAATAGATCTGATAACAATTGCAACCGCCGTTACCGCCGCTGATACATTTGAATTGAGGGATAATGCAGAAAATGCATGGGCTAGAAAAATGCACTTGCATGTTCCTGTTACCGATGAGGATATGTGGAATACTGTTGAGCCTGAACTAAGTTCTTTGCTCAACTTTCTAACGGGCGATCAATGGCAGTTTACTTTTGAAAAAACAACTATGCCGATGCCGACTCCTAAAACAAGTGAGCAAGCGAAAGCAAAAGCAAAATCATTAATTGGACTCAACTCAGTCTGCCTTTTTTCAGGAGGTCTTGATAGCGCAGTTGGTGCAATTGACATTTTAAACGGAGAGTCAGCCTTAAAACCGCTTTTGGTTAGTCACGCTTATCGTGGTGATGGCGCAAAACAGGAAGATATTAAGCAATTATTGTCCCCGCCATTCGGCGAATTGTCCTATTCAATGTCTCCTCATATTATCAAGCAGTTAGAAGGTAAAACTGACATTAGCATGAGGGGAAGAAGCTTCAACTTCCTAGCTATGGCGGTACTTGGTATATCAGCCTTAAGAAATGCTAATTGCGATAGCAGTATTGAAACTATTGTCGTCCCTGAGAATGGCTATATTTCTATAAATCCACCGCTTACCAGAAGACGGATTGGTAGCCATAGTACTAGAACTACTCATCCTAATTTTCTAAGCAGGCTTGAATCTTTGCTTAGAGACACTGGGTTTCATGTCAAATTTGTAAACCCCTATCAATTCAAAACTAAAGGTGAAATGTTAGCGGAATGTGTTGATCAAGACGCAATTAGAAAAGCAGTTCCTCTGAGTGTTTCTTGTAGTCATTGGCACAGAGAGCATAAACAGTGTGGGCATTGTGTACCTTGCCTTATTCGAAGAGCGTCAGTTTTTCATGCTGGTTTTACACAAGATGCGCCATACAAGACAAAGCGGTTGAGAGGTCTTATTAAAGAAAAAGATACTCGCGATGATCTCCAAGCGGTTCAAACTGCCATTATTAGATTGAAACAATCAGATAACTATCGTTCTTGGCTTCGAAAGTCAGGACCAATACCACAAGAAAAAGATATACGAGAAAAATTAGAATCAACTATTAAGCGAGGATTGGCAGAGGTTGAATTATTTCTCCAAGCGGATAAATCATCATGATGGATCTTCATTGCCATGTTGATTTATATCCAGATTATCAAGAGGTATTGAACGACATAAAAAGCAGTAATTATTACGTGCTATCAGTAACTACGGTGCCGTCAGCTTTTGAAGGTACTGTCCAGTTAACAAGTGACATAAAACACTGTAAAACGGCTTTGGGTCTGCACCCTCAACTTGCTCATTTAAGGAAAAATGAACTACCTCTATTCGATAAGCTAGTTGATAGAACTAGATATATTGGAGAAATTGGGCTGGATGGCTCAAAAGGTTATGCTGATTACTTTGATGATCAATTAGAGGTTTTTACGCATATTTTGAAAAAATGTGAAGGCTTTGATAACAAAATATTAACTATCCATAGTCTTAATGCGACAGGTGAAGTACTTGAACAACTTAAGTTATACCCCGATGCTGGTACTTCTATTCTTCATTGGTTTTTAGGTACTAAGAAGCAAGTTCTAGAAGCCGTCGAGCTAGGCTGTTTCTTTTCTATTGGGCCAGCCATGCTTACTTCAGCCAGAGCTAAAAAAGTAATATCGTGGATACCTCAAGATAGGATTTTACTCGAAACTGATGGCCCTTTCGCCAAAGTGGCGGGGAATATTCTGTTTCCTTCAAGTGTTGGCACTGTTACTGAATATCTGGCTGAAATTTGGTGTAAAAATAAGGCTTCGATAATTGAGCAACTGTCAGCAAACCTTAGGTGTTTAACATCAGTCAAGTAACTAATTATACGTCACGTAATCTTATAACAATTTTATTCAGGTTTAATCGATTTGTTTGAAGTATTTGTATTAGCTATAGCACTCAGTATGGACGTGTTTGCAGTATCCATAGGCTTAGGTTCTAAAAAAGTAGCAAATGCTGAAAAACTCTTTATTAAAGCCGTTGCTTATTTTGGATTTTTCCAAGGCTTTATACCTCTTTTAGGCTATTACAGCGGTAAAGGATGATCATCTTGGATTGAAGATTATGCACCTTGGATAGCTTTTATTTTGCTATTATTTATCGGTGGCAAAAATGATTTATGAGTCCCAATCTGAAGGAATTGAAGAAGATATTGCTAATGTTACTCATCGTGTGCTATTTGTTCTTGCTATTGCCGCCAGTATTGATGCAATGGCGGCAGGTTATGCAATCACATTGCTTGAGGTAGACATAGCCGTAGCTTGCTTGATAATAGGCGTCACGACGTTTGCCTTTAGCTAGATTGGTGTGAATATCGGCGAAAGAAGTGGCGTATGGCTGGAGTCTAAAGCTGAACTATTTGGTGGTTTAGTGTTAATCGCAATCGCATTTAAGATATTACTTGGTTGGCACAGAACCACCGAATACTAGGCTACTTACCTGAGCAACATGCATTGCCTTCTTGAATAGGAGGACACTTAACTGTTCCATAAGAGCAGTAAACGCAACAATCACCTTTGAACGGTTTAAGTAGTGCTTTACAGCTTTCGCATTCGTAATACCATTGGCAAGCGTTTGTAGGCATGGTTTCAACTTTGCTAAATCCACATTCAGGGCAAGTTATCTTAGATTTTAATTCTATACCTTGCATACTGGTTCCTTAATGGGCTTAACAATATCTAAAATAGACATTACGACCATCCAAATGATCCCAAAGTAAAATAAGTAAGTGCTCCAGTCGTATTGCCATAAAGGATAAAGGGTCAGCAATACTGCAATTGGGCCAATGACACTTAAAATGCCTCTTAATGACTCTCGATGTTGATACCAATTATAGAAATTAACTAACAACGCTAGTGAAGCAAATAATGGCAATAAGGTGTTCACCGCTATCCCTTCAAAATGTGAAAGAAAACCTAACCCAAGCGCAGATGCCAATGAGCCGAGCGCAGGAAAACATGCTGTGCAACTAAGGGCGGCTAGCCAAACGCCACCAGAACCTACTTTATCTAGAATTTTATTGATCATAACTATCTACCTCAATTTTTAAGGTAGTATAAACTCCGTACATAAGTACGGGGTCAATAGCTATTTAAGTGAATTTATTACCGGGCAGGATTGAGGGTCTTGATTGGCCTTGCAAGAATCTGTCATATCTTGAATTACTTTCTCTAACCGCTGTAAATCAGCAATTTTATTACGGATGAGATTAAGTTTTTGCAATCCCATCGATTCTATATCAGCGCAACTGCTACTTAGTGACATCAGTGATTCAATTTCTTTCAGCGTAAACCCTAATGCTTTAGCTTTCAGAATAAATTTGAGTTGATTAGCGTGTGTCTCGTCATACTTTCGATAACCTGATTCGGGTTTTGGAGGCTGCTCTATTAAACCTTGGCGCTCATAAAAGCGGATCGTTTCAACATTGATATCTAAATCTTTTGCCAGTTTTCCAATGGTTCTCATAAACATACTCTTTAGAAGCAGAGACATCATTATACAATTAATGCGGATTGCCTAAACTCAATTTTATTGCATGAACGGGGTCGCTAAGCGTCCGCTTTGTAGAATTAAGTTCACATATCCAGATCACTCTGACCGTCTCTTGTTCGCTCTTGCTGCCTGTCAGGTGAAGTCTAAACCTAATCAACAAAACTGTAAGATGAGATATGAGCTACTACATCTAATCTATTGTTTCGTTGAAACTAATTCAATAATTTCACCAGTAGACGTATCCACTCTTATTTCTGTATGTTGCCCTGAGTGCTGAAGTTGATTTTTTAAATCAGCATTAATCAGTTTGAGCTTATCTATTTCAGCGTACATTTCTTGTAATCGCACCAGTAGCTTTTCAAAATCCTTATCGATTTCCTTAGGGTCAATCTCGTTTTTTTGCTTTTCTTTAGCAAGCTTGCTTTTTAGTTCGGCTACCTTTGTTCTGAGTTGTTTTATTAAATTATCTTTATTTTTTTCTTCCCAAGTTAATTGAGCTTTTTCAATATTTTCTCGTAACTTTACCCATTTTTCTTCTTCTTTAGATAGATTTGCAATATTTCTTTTAGCTCTCGTTGCTACTGCATTTTTGGTTATCTTGCTGCCATCAGATTTCATCTCTTCAAAAGCACGTTTTATATCATCGTATGCGCTACTCATGCTTGTTCTCCTTGGTTTGTATGCGCTTTGCCTTCATCTAATACATAGTCAGCTGCTGCTATATTATTTTTCCAGTGAATAGCAAATAGCTCGTAATCTTCTTGCTCTTCTTTGGTTAATGCCGCATATGCCTCTAGTTTCTGCGTTGCTTCTTTTTTTATTATTTGCCAATTGACCTTGTGGCGTTTGGTAATGATTTTACTACCACAATACACACAGCCACTAGGGATTCCTGCTCCTTTTATCTTGCAAGCTTCTCCCGCAGTGCAGTACCCCGTAGGTAAGCCACGTATGTTTTTAATATTTTTGACGAGAAATTTTTTCAGTTCTTCAATTGAACTGAAATGGATCTGCTTAATCACAGTCGAATCTTTACTTTGACTATCAGTAATACCTATTATCAGATCTTTAGATGTTTTATTAATTTGCTCACCAGCACCACCTTTAAGTGATTGTGACTCGGCTTCATCTATTAACTCTTCTGCAACACGGTCAATTAAAATCTCATTAAACTCTTCAGTAGTTTTAATTAAAGTTGTTGAGGCCAAAAATGCTCTTCGAGTATAAACAAACGTCATTAGGCTAGTTAAATGTTTAAATTGATATCTAATATCATCAAGCTCACCTAATTTATTGGCAATGACAAAGTAGGCCAACGTATGTCGAAACATGTGAGCGGTTAATCTAAACGTATCGCCTTCTTCGTATGGGACACCTCTATTCTCTCCTCTAACTTCTTTGTAGTTAGATTCAAGGCGTTCAAGCTCTGCTATATCATCATCGTCTAGAGTTAAGTCAAAAAGCTCAATGTTTTCACTGTTTTTAACCTCAAATTTTGTGAATCGCCCAGCATCGCTAAAACTAACACTACAGCTACTATGTGAAACCCCGAAAAGACGGTTTCTTTCTAACCCTTCTTTCAAATTGTGTGCTTGACTACTTGTTATATTGGCTCTGCATGAAGAAAGTACAGCTTTTGCCCTTTCTTGCATACCGATCACATATTTTTCGTAAATACCAACACACTCATGTACTTCAGCGTTTGAAAACCATTCCATCTCAACCTTACTGTTGTCGGTTTTGGTCATAATTGCCGTAATGTAATAAATATCATCTTTGTAATTGGCACAGCCAACCTTGCATGTAAGTACTTCGTTATATCTCATACCTGTATAGGCCAAGATATTAATGTATGTGGCTAATTTTAAATCTTCTAATTCTTCGGATAATTGAATGAATTCCTCTTCATTGGGTAAGTTTCTTACATGTTTTGCTATTAGCTCACCTGTATTCATTTTGGGCGGTGGTTCAATGGAGCCTTCATGTAAACTATCTATTAAGCGTGCATTTAATTCTAGCCATCGTTCTATCTTATCCTTAGAGTTTTCAACTATTTTTTCTGCAAACTTCAGAATTTTTTTCATTACTTTAGTAGGAATGACAGGGTGCGAATAAGTGACTGGTCTCGGATGGTGTAACTCGTTTAGTTGGTTAAGCACATTAATAAAAACACTACACACCTTAGGGCCAAAAAGACGAAAGCTTCGTTGCACGTCAAATAGTTTAGTAAATGAGTGTGATTGTCTGTAAATAGCTATTTTCCCGACTTCATATAAATAGTCTTTTATGAGATTCCTAATAACTAAGTCAGATTTGAACTCCAACTCATGAAATGAGTGATAACCTCTTTGTCTTAAGAAGGCTGCAATTAAATTTAGATACGTTACATCATTTTGAAGTGTAGAGATTTTTAGAGGTTTACCGCCTACAACATCACCATGTGTGAGTTTAATTAGTGAATAAATTCGAATTTGATATGCTAATTCATCAACACCTTTAAAATTCACATTTCTTTGCGTTTCTTCATAGCTTATCCAAGTGTCATCGCCAAAGTGAATAGTGCCATGTTTAGCAATATTCAATGCTCTGTTTTCCCACAAAGCAATCGAATTAAAAGCGCTAGTATCATCAACTTTAAAATCTTCTAACACCTGAACCAAAGGTTTTATAGTGATTTGACCTGTATGTGTTTTTACAACAGCGATATCAAGTAGTTTTGTTTTAGTTATCTCTTTGGTCATAGCAAACCTGTGTTTTTCCAATGAGGATGAATACCCTCTGTTCTCAATAATTCTTTTCCATCAATCACAGCTTGAGCATTAAGCTTGGCAATATCAGTTAATATTTCGTTAACTCTATTTTTCAACTGCTCTATGTTTTCCAGTTGCTCTGTTACAGAGTCAAATGTTGCGGCTGAGTTTTCCATATCAGCAACAACAAAATCCCGGTATGACAAAAGTTTCCAAACATGCAATGCGTCAGCAACACAGCGATAGAACGGACACCACAAGCATGCGTTAAAGTCGGCACATGCATGCTCGTTTGTATCTCGCTGGTCTAATAATTTCCTGTTTTGAGATTCGAATGCCACTACTGCGGATTTATCTTTTGAGTTAATGCATGTGCCATTCGGGACTTTTTTACCGTCTTCTGGTGGAGTCTGCAAAATGATTACTTTGTCGGTAACATCGCGAACAAAATAGTCTGCCATTGTTTTTGTCGCTCTGTTGATTGTCATTGCAACATCTTTGTTATCTTGCATTAAATAATGACGCAAGAACGTTTCATAAGAGTGCTTGCCAGCTTTTTGATACCACTTAAATTCTTTGGCAACTTTTCGGTAAATGTAGTTAAGCCCTGATTTTCTGATCTTTTGCGAATTAAATACGATATCACACCCAAGCTCAGTCAATATCCTATCTATAGTGGTCTTGAAACGTGATGCTGTTAATAATTGAATCTTTACTTCTCCAATACTATTTACTTTGGGAAAAACAAAAATTCTTTTTGATAGGTTCTCAATAGAAGGGCGGTAAATAGACGTAAGTCTAGTCGCAGCCTTAATATCAAATATTACTGGTTCGACAACGTCGCCGTATAAGACGCCTTCTTTTTCTAGATCTTCGGCTTTAATTTCAAATTTATGCCATTGAGTTTGATAATTAGCTCGGCGTTTAAATAAACGAAGAGCAGGAGTTTTACTTGAATGTAATGGCGTGTTAAAGAAAAATAAGTCGTCAGTATCAAGCTCTAGCGTAGGAGTTGAATTCCAACCAGTTTTCAATATGACTTTTGCTGCATAAAGTGTAACTTTGTCTTTAATTGTGAGTAAGGTCTCAGAAAGCCCTTTTTCTATGTAATATGCTAATTCTACTACTTCTCTATATGAGTAGAGTTTATCTTGATTCTGAGATAGTTGCTCTTGATGTTGTGCAGTTAATTCGGTGTTGACCGGAAAGCTTTTAATAGTATCTAGACCATAAAACGATAGTAATTTGTCGATAGCGCTCTGATATTGATTACCAACAAAAACCGACAAATCGCCTTGTTTTGATTTTAGTTGAATTGCCTCTCTTATAGCCTTTAGTATCTCACAGTTATTTTCAACAAAAGCATGAACCCCATGACTGGCAATAAGCTTCATTTGTTCATCTGTTAATGATGATGCATTTTCTTTCAATGCTCTAGCCATACTACCTATGTAACCTTTGAGAGTGACGATACCTATGCTCTCGCCATCAATTCGCTTTGTAAAAACTTTATGGTATTCGACTAGGTTTTGATAAAATTTATAGGCATTGTCATATACCCACTCATGCTTCTGCCATTCGGTAGTGTCACTTTCTTTAAGGTAATAGCCCAATGAGTAGGGTAATAAACTTTCCTTTGCGATTTTTTCACCCGTAACAAAGTGGTAAAGGTCCAATGCAGCGTTTAGTAGCAGTAAAAACTGCTGGTTATTTTGAGTTTCTTCTTGGTAATGCTTATAAAGGTATTTAAATCCCTGAAGGCCATTTTCTGCAAACCCTTGAATTCCACGCTCACTAAGCAGCTTAATTATTGGTGATGCTACGCTACCAGCACTATTCAACCACCTTGGAAATGATAAAGTTGAGGATCTAACTCTTGTTGTATTAGCTTCCGAAGCGCTTGCTATCTGATTTTTCAAAAAAGCATCAACTTCATTGCCAAATTTGGATGATATGCTTTGTGCATACCCTATTACTTCGGCTTCAGTTTTAAATTGATTGACTCTAGCTTTACCCCACACATCGGGTAGTATAAATTTTAAAAAAGTACGGAAGTTGTGATTGCATATAAATGATGAAACGAATTCCCTATCCTGTAATGTTGCCAATAATGGCAGTTTGACGCGTTCAGTATTCTTAAAAGTATCATGTAGACAAAGATTTATAATAGCTGTCGCAGTTTTGAGGATATTGTCCCCAATAGAAGAATCTTTGAGGCTTAATTCTGGAAGGACGAGATAGTCCAGATATTTATTTAGTAATTTACGAATCTCTTTTACTTGATGGAATTCAAGTTCGAATAATTTAGTTATGTCGATTGAAGTAGCCCCATTTACTAGCCTAAAAGGAGCGTTGATAGCGTTATCATAAAAATGAAACTTAGCTAAGTTTTCTAAGGCTTCTTCTATACGAGTAGCATAACTAGGTAGCTTGACATCATTTATTTCATTAATGCAAAAGTATTCCAGTTCTTGCCAAATTTCAAAGTCTGATAGAGCATTTAATCCCGAAGTTTGAATTGATGTCGCAGTATCTGTACTAACCTTATTAAGGGCTAGAGGAAGAGTGTGTTGTAAACTGACACAAGCATTCCGCAAGCGACTCATTGAAATAGCAGTGTCGTCATCTGCGCTAATATTGTTTTCTTTGTCATATGCCCTGTTAAATAAAACGTCTAACTGTTTGGCTAGAACAATTGAATGAGGTTTAAATCTAGCAGGAATACGATTGGACTTCCGCGTTTTAACTTGCTGCTGCATCTTCAGCCTCACGCATCAGTAATTCGTCAACATCACCGTAGATATCTTTCACCCACTCTGACATTGCTCCGTATGCATCCACTGCTACACTTTTGGCAAAGTCGATGTAACGTTTGGTTGTTTTAAAACTTTCGTGACTCATCAAGGTCATTAGTGTCTGTCTGATGGAACTCTCCGATTCACCTTTGTCAATTAGGTATTTAGCGACATAAGTAGCAAAGGTAGCGCGTAAGTCATGGAATGTGCGTAATAGTATTTCTAATCCCTGCTTCCTTTGTTCTTTTCTAACTATGGAAATAGTATTCCCCGGTGTATCTTCGCTTATCCGCGATCCTGAACTATTCATAAACAAAGGAAGCGGATGTTCACTATTGTCCATACCATGATTAGTCTCATGTTTGGTACGTCGCTTCATATTTTGAATTGTCAAAGTGTGATTGTACAAAAGCTTCATTAGAACTCGCGCTATTGTTAATCTCACTGGCTTATGTCCTTTTCGTACAATGTTCAATTTTGGAATACGTTTCTCGTTTTCTTTTTCATCAGGATCAAAAAGGTCTTTCTGGTCGATGGCTGAAATCTCAAAAGAACGAAGTCCACCTAGCAAAGCACATTGCAAATAAAGCTTATAAGTCTCTTTTTGAGCCGTATCCGTCTCCAGCAACTGTTTAAGTTCTTTTGGAGAATATGGTTGTAGATCTTTTTCGGGTGAGTCTTCCTTTTGTTTCAATGTATTTGGAATGCTCAAATTACTAACCCACTTCCATAAGCCTCCAGAACGTGTGTTGCTAGTAGGTAATTGAAACAATGAACTTACACTTGATTTAGCTTTCGATTTAATACGTACCTGTTTGTATTCAAGTGAGAAGGGGAGGCTATCTATAGCCCCGCGCTTATGGCTCCATATATAGAATGCTTTAACAGCTCTAATTCGTTCTTGAGCGCTGTTAAAGCTTATGCGTTTAGACTTATCTTTGGTTTCGACTCTTTCACATAAATGTTTGTGATATCTCCACACAGGTAACCTAGAAATATCATCATCTACAGATTGTTTTGAAAGTGGTGCAGTTATTACTTCAAAATAGGATGCATCATCTTTATCCAACCAATCTAAGAAAGCTTTTAAGTGCTTAGCTATACTGCAAACAGACTTAACATCTAATGGCTTTCCCGGTTGGCTGGCATGATAAGCGTCACTAAAAGCCTCATTGTCTATTTGATTCTTTTTGAGACTGAAATGACCTTCAAAGCGGTGCATTAAAAATAAGTTCATTTCTTGGCATTCGGTGAAGCGAGTCGGGTGATATAGCACTGGAAAATTAGGTTCTATTTTATCGTGCCTATATGAGTGAGTTCTGATGCCTTTTTCAGTCTTAATAGGTTGCCCTGATTTATCGAGGTGAAAAGACATTCCTTTTCCAAAGTTGACTGATGCTTTAATTATTTTAGTTTTTGTTGTATTTCGAAGTATCATTTTCGTTCACCTTTGATTCTTAGCTAGAGTATGTGTGTAAAAACTTTTTTGTTCAAGTTTATTAAGGGTATGATAGTATTATATCAATTCGGGGGTGATTTTGGATGAGAGTCAAAACTTAACGGCATCACAGCTTAAAACCATTATTACCCGCTGCGGTGAAGGCACGAAACTAATTTGCTCAGGTAACTTGGCGCAAATAGATAGCAACTACTTAACCCCCGTAACTTCAGGGCTTACCTATATTGTTGAACGCTTTAAAGATTTTGAAGGCAGCGCCACTGTTAACTTAAATGGCGTCGTACGCAGCCGTTTAGCCAGCTTCGCTGAAGAAAATTTATAACTTGCTAGTACTTCTATGCCTCGTTAACCTAACCGTTAACGAGGTAAGGTACTTATAACCAGTGAATTTTTTACCATTAAAGCATTATTATCGCTCTTTATCAGTGGCACTTATTGTGCCACTGCTGGTGGCGTTTTTTTTGTGTTTGCATCTTTATAATTTAAAGCTCGAACGTGCTATTGAAAGCAGGCAAAATGGTTTTAATAATATCTCTGCACAGCTTAGCCATGCAATGAATGCTGCCAATGGCTTAATAGATACTATGTTCAAGCTCTACGAGCAGCCACTTTCTTATGATTATGCGCCTAGCTTGGCGCGCAATGTTAATCAGTTTGACCATTATTATTACCAATTGGTAGGTGAGGGGATCGGAGAAGTTGTGGGGCAAGGTCGATTTGCTTCAACGCAATTTGCAGTTAATCAATGGCGACAAGTTATAGCCCTAGGTCCATCGTTCAATACCGCACTTTCTTTAATTCAATCACTTGAAGCAGTTGCCTATGTAAACCAGCAGGGTTTTGTTTTTATTAAACGACGTAATACAACGAAAAGTGAGTTGCTTACGAGAGTTTTAGATAACAAGTTTCGTCCATTGCAACTGAATGAAGAACGGCTTGCTTCAAGCTCTGTTTTGACCATAAACGGTCATGCCTATTTTGCGATTGGTAAACAAAGAGCAGCTGATAGTCAAGATTATATCGTTTTGATCTATGACCTAGAGGCTATTTCATTGTGGCTTAAGAAGATAGCACCTAGTGATGGTGAGTTTATCTTTATTAATCAAGATAACCAAGTGATTGCTAGTTCTAAAGACATATTAAAGAGCGCCATTAATGCGACAGGATATTGGCCAGATATCGTTGAAAGTTCAAGCTCGCGCTATCAAAGTCATTTTGTACAAGATACTACCAACTTACCTATTCATACGCGCTTTCATGAATCACTTAGGGCATTGAGTAAGCCTATTGGCTATGACATTTTTTTAGAGTTTATGTTTTTAAGCGTCTTTTTAGTAATGATGTTTAGTGCCGTGTTTTGGTTAAGCCAACGTATTTTTGTAAAACCCATGACGCATTTGATGAATTATTTAGAGCAGCATGATGAGGGCAAGCAAGCGCTTGTAAGTTACAAAATTCCTGCTAACTGGCAGCCTTGGTTTAGTCGTGTTAAGCAGATCTTTCGACGCAATGAAGAGTTAGTACAGTCCTTACAAGAAGCCAATAAAACTTTAGATTCTCAAGTACAAGTAAAGTCGCAACAGCTTAGAAGAAGTATTGATGCTAAAGAGCGTCAATTAGCGTTATTAAACACCATGCTCAACAATGTTCCGGATATTATTTATTTTAAGAACATTGATGGCTCATTTTTGGGGTGTAATAAAGCATATGAACGCTACATAGGCTTGCCACAAGAAAAGTTAGTGGGTCAGCAATTATGTGATATCAGTGATGATAATGGTGAAATCAACGAGCTTGAAAAGAAAGTGCTCAAAGACAGACAGGTTTATCAAAAACGTTTATCAACACAAGATAAAATCTATGATTTGAGTATAGTGCCTTTTTATAACGAGCATCAGCAGTTTTTGGGGACTATGGCGATTGGTCGTGATATTACCAAACAGTATGAAGCGCTCAATGCGTTGCAAAGTTCAGAAGCTAAATTACGAAGTGCAATGGAGTATGCTGCCAATGGCGTGCTGTTAGTGTCACTTGATTATCAGGTTTTACAAGTAAATAAAGCGGCAAGGAAGATTTTTTCAATTGATTTAGGTAATAAATCACCTAGTCACTATACATTGGAAGACCTATTTGCTGAGCAATCATTTAATACATTAAAAGAGACGTTACTAGATTTACTCAACGAGAAAAAGAATGTCTATCACTTTAGCCTGCCACAACAAGAGCAAAAGCGATGGCTACAAATTAGTGTTTCATTAGTGTTTAATGGCGAGCAAACACCCGACTACTATGTTGTGCATGTGCAAGATGTTACAGCGCTTGTGCAAGCAAAAGACGATGCTGAGCGAGCAACACTGGCAAAGAGCCGATTTATTGCAAACTTAAGTCATGAAATTCGTACGCCGTTGAATGTAGTGTTAGGCCTAATTGATGTAATTGCTTTACAAGGCTTATCAGCTGAGCAGCGTACTCATGCAGAACAAGCTAAATCTGCGGCAAATAGTTTACTTACTTTACTTAATCGCATGCTTGACTTTGCTCGAGCAGAAAACTCGCAAATGCAATTAAGTAATGCGCCATTTAGTGTCTCTAATTTAATTGAGTATTGCCAAGGCTTGATAGCACCACTATGCAGAAAAAAAGGCTTAACTTTTAATATTGAATGTGATGATGATATCAATGACAGCTTAATTGGCGACCAAATATGTTTGCAACAAGTGTTAGGAAATTTACTGACAAACGCTGCTAAGTATACAGAGCAAGGCAGTGTCACTTTGTGTATGAAGCTCATTGAACAATCAACAGAGCAGCAACTTATTTGTTTTACCGTCAAAGATACTGGTATAGGGATAAGCCAAGAAGATCAAAGTCGTTTATTTGATGCGTTTACACAGGGCGATGAATCTCTTACTCGTTCACATCAAGGTGTAGGGCTTGGTCTTGCCATTGTGAAGTATGAGGTTGCCTTGATGGGAGGTGAAATCAAGCTTGAGAGTGAAAAAGGAAAAGGCAGTGAGTTTTACTTTTGCTTACAGCTTGATAAAACCACAGAGCCGGCCAAAAAGTCTGTGGTGTCGTTACCCTCTAAAATGGATTTATCAGGCTTACTCGTACTTGCTATAGATGATAACCCACTCAATTTAAACATAATTAAAAGTATTCTAGAGCAAGCTGATGTTAATGTTGTTTGTGCAGACAGTGGTGAAAAAGCGATAAAGCTTGCAAAGTCATTGCAACCTGATCTGATTTTTATGGATATTCAAATGCCAGAAATGGATGGTTGCCAAGCAACGCGCATTATTCGTCAGACATTTAGTAAACAACAAATACCAATCTATGCATTAACGGCACACAGTGAACCTGCTGACATAGAGCAATCAGTTGCAGCTGGTATGAATAAGCACCTAACCAAGCCAATTGTTGCGAGCAAATTATTTTTAGCCATGAATGAATTGGAACATAAAAAAGAATCCTTTTTCGATCAAGACTTTATTCTATCCCAATTTGGAAACAGCACTAAGTTAGTATTAACTATGTTGTCAAAGTTTGCGATTATGGCACAAGAGCAGTTATTACTCATATCTAAAGTAAACACTGCGCAAGAGCTGATACGTGTGGTGCATAATCTTAAAGGGTCAGCTGGAAACCTCGGTTTTAAACGTTTGTCAGCGTGCGCTCAGGAATGTGAAGTTAAGCTGAAGAAAACTGGTGAACTGCCCGAACAATTAAATGATGAATTGCAATGCCAATTACAGCAAGTGATTGCATTTATCATCGAACAAGGATCTACACATGTTGAAAAGAGCCAAGGTACTGATTGTTGATGATGATCCGTTAAATCGCTTGGTATTAGAGAAAACGTTGCAGCAAGACTACGATGTTTTTTGTGTTGAAAGTGGTGAAAAAGCACTGACATTTTTGAAAACTCAAGCTGTCGACTTGTTGATTTTAGATATAGTGATGCCCGGCATTGATGGTTACGAGGTACTTGGCAAGTTAAAAGAAAATGCCACAACCAGCATGTTACCCGTTATCTTTATTTCCGCGAATAACAGCCATGATGATGAAGCAAAGGGCCTTGAATTAGGTGCAATGGACTACATCACTAAACCTTTCAGTGCTGCGATAGTTCGTGCAAGGGTACGCAATCAGTTATTAATTAAGCAAAAAAATGACCTTCTTGAAATGCTTGCTTCGATTGATGGGTTGACGGAAATACCTAACAGGCGTTATTTAGATGAGAATTTAGCTCGTGAATGGCGTCGAAGTCGTCGAGACTGTACACCGTTATCTGTGCTGTTAATGGACGTTGATCACTTTAAACGCTACAACGATTGTTATGGACATAGAGCCGGGGATGATTGTTTGAAAAAAATTGCTCACGCGCTTGTGGGTGCATGTGAGCGCGGCAGTGACTTTGTAGCACGTTATGGTGGTGAAGAGTTTGCTGCGGTACTGCCAAACACTTCTGCAAAAGAAGCTATTGCATTTGCTAACAAACTACGCGATGCAGTGAATAAACTAAATATCCCTCATAAAGCGTCTTTAAATGCTGATCACATTACGATTAGTATTGGTATTGCCACCACTGAAACCGGGCAAGTATACGCAGAGCAAACTTTATTAGAAGAGGCTGATTTAGGTTTGTATCAAGCTAAAGATACTGGACGCGATAAAGTTGTTTCAAGGATGGTTGCGGTAAATGAATCAGAGTAGGCAAAGCCTACTCTTAACTTTAGCTTGCTAATTAGCCGTTACTTAGCGATTGATAAATTGTATCGCCCACGCCGATTAACTTATCATTTTTAAATACTAAAGGTGTGCACTCATCTTTTGTCATCTTGCCATCTGAATGAATGCTATGCGTAACATAAAATAGCACTTGATATACATCATCACCTTGTTTTAGCAGCTCGGTAAAGTTAGGTGAATGAAGTTTGTTTAATACTGTTTGATAACTGGTATCGAGTGCAAGGTTAGAAATAATTTCACGATTATTTTTATGTTGCTTCTCCCAGCTTGATGAAGAACTACCAGCCCAATGTGTATCGGCTTCGCCATCTGAAACTGCAATAACGCAACCTGTTAAGAATGGAGCAGATAGTGCAGCGATTAGAAGAGCTTTTTTCATTTTTTTTATCCCTAGAAATTCGAGTTTAAGTGATTGTTAGGTAGCAATCAGCTTGCCAACTTTAAAAGTCTTTTTAAATCAATGTGTTGCCTGTTAGCTTACATGCGTGGTAGGCTAAATCAACACGTAGGTTAGTCTGTTTGACTAATTTGTTGTATTTTAGACTAATCTATTCCGTGGTTCGCCTTGGTTAAATGCTTGGATATTTAAAGCTATTTCGTTAACTAGGCGAGCGATTGATTCTTGGCTTGCCCATGCGATGTGTGGTGTGAGTAATAAGTTTGCGCCTCTGTATAGTGCCAGCGGGTTTGTTTGCTCTGCGGGTTCTTTACTAAGTACATCTACACCTGCGCCAGCAATGACATTATTAGCTAAAGCGTCAGCTAAATCGGCTTCATTGATAATCCCACCACGAGCGGTATTAATAATGATAGCTGACGATTTCATCATGCTTAATTCTGCCGCGGCTATTTGGTTGCGTGTTTCATCCGTTAGCGGGCAATGAACACTAATAATATCGGCTTTGCTTAGGGCATCATTAAAACTAACACGACCTTCACGAGGCGTATGACCTTTTCGCTCACTAATAATGACATTGGCACCAAAGGCACGCGCTACATCAGCCACTGCTTTACCTAATGACCCATAACCAACAATTGCCAATGTTTTGCCGGCAATTTCATTAAAGCTGTAATCTAAGCGACAAAACATTGGGCTTTGTTGCCATAAACCTTGCTGGCAATCATTAATGTATCTATGAGTATTACCCAATAAGTTAGTGATTAAGGTAAAGGTATGCTGCACCACGCTCGGTGTTGAATAGCCCGCCACATTTGTCACTGCAATGTTATGCTCTTTTGCTGCCTCTAAATCGATATTATTAGTGCCTGTTGCTGCAACGCATATTAATTTCAAATTAGTTAACTGGCTCATAGCGAGCTGATCAATCACTACTTTATTACTGATAATTACATCAGCATCTTGGCAGCGCTCAACAACTTGCTCTTGGGAAGTTAGATCGTAACAAGTTAATTTACCTAGCTGTGCTAAGGCATCTAACGAAGTGTTGGCTAATGTTGCTGCATCAAGGACAGTAATATTCATGTGCTTTCCTTTTTTAATTTATTGCTTGACCTTGGGGTGTACTCCAAGGTTTATAGTGAGCATAATAAATAAACGCTTCACAATGGAGACGGTGATGAAAATAGGTGAGTTTTCCCGCCAGTTGGGTGTCTCAACAGATACTCTAAGGTACTACGAAAAGCATGGTTTGTTAACGCCAAGTTCGCGTTCAGACGTGGGATATCGTTTTTATTCTGAGGATGACTATAAGCAAATGGCGTTTATTCTCAGAGCTAAGAATGTTGGCTTTAGTTTGGCTGAGATCAAAGAGTTGCTGCAAATTAAGTTTCATAAAGATCAGCACTCTTGCCATGAAGTTAAAGAGATGACGTTACAAAAGCGCGATCTCGTAGCACAAAGAATTGCGGAGCTTACCCGCTTTTATGACTCACTTTCATTATTGGCTGATAAGTGTTGTGGTGGTGAAGAACCCGCTGAAAACTGTTCAATACTAACGACGCTGGAGGATATCGATGGACTTACTCAGTAATTTTTGGCATCTGTTTTTACTCTCGGCGCCTTGGTTAATGCTGGGCTTATTCATAGCTGGTCTGTTAAATGTGTATTTGCCTGCCAACTTTCTTAACCGTCATTTAGGAAAAGAAGGGCTATGGACCACAGTTAAAGCGGCTTTTATTGGTGCTCCTATGCCATTGTGCTCATGTGGTGTGATCCCTGCTGCCATTGGTTTAAGAAGGGCGGGGGCGTCAAAAAGTGCCACCACCGCATTTTTAGTTTCAACCCCTGAAACGGGAGTCGATTCGGTCTCGGTATCTTATGTGTTACTAGGCCCATTTATGGCGGTGATACGTCCCATTGCGGCCGTGTGTAGTGCCATTGTGGCGGGTGTATTAGTGGGCAAAGACAGTGAGCTTCATCAACAGCAAAGCACAACAGCAAATAAAGAGAACACTAAAACAACCTCTTGTTGCAGCAGTAAACAGCCTGAGCCTATGACCACATCGAGTTGTTGCAGTAAAGAGGCGCCTGCTAAGCCCGCACAAAGTTGTTGCAGCAAGCAAACAACTAAAGAACTTGAGGCTGTTAAAACAACAAGTTGTTGTAGTAATAAAGGTTCACAAGCTACTCCAGAGCCGCAACAAAGTTGCGCAACTGAACAAGCAGTACCTTCGCAGAAAAGCTGTTGTAGCAGTGGGCAGCCAACTAAAGCCGTTGAAAGCCGCTTTGGTAAGCTGAAACGTGCTGTGAGCTTTAGTTGTAACAAGTTACTTGAAGACACCATGATTTGGTTAATGATTGGTTTATTCTTTGCCGCTTTAGTACAAACCTATGTTCCAGAATCTTATTTAAGCCAATGGGGCAGTGGCATACTTGCGATGCTTGTGGTTATTTTAATTAGTATTCCTATGTATATTTGCGCAACAGCCTCAACACCGATAGCTGCTGGACTATTACTCAGTGGTGTATCGCCTGGTGCAGTATTAGTTTTTATGTTGGCAGGCCCTGCTACAAATATTGCAACCTTAGGTGTTGTGGGTAAAGAACTAGGTAAGCGTGCTGTGGTTGCTTACTTAATAGGTGTGATTGCTACAGCGTTGGCATTTGGCTTTTTAACTGATTATTTAGTGACGCAATATGGTTTTGTGGTGGCACCGATGATAGGCGAAGAGCATGAAGTTTTACCGCATTGGCTAAGCTTTATATCGGGCATTGTATTGGCTACTTTAATGCTTAGATTAGTGTTAAAAATGGTTCTTAAAAAGTCCTCGCAAACTGGTAAGAGCATTGCATAATTACTTGTTATAAAAATATATTTTACTAACATTTGGCAAATAACTTGGTTAACTATCGCGTCTCGGTTCGCATTTAAAATTGCCTGAGTTATAATCCGCCAAATATTTAAACGGTGCGCTGTGCGTGCCGTTTTTTAACTTAAGTAGTTTTTAATGAGTGAAAGTGTGGATAAATACGCCGACATAAGACCTTACAATGATGATGAAGTCGCTGATTCAGTAGCACGTTTAATTGCTGATAATGCTTTTGTGGATGTAATTGCCAAATATAATCTACCGCGCTTTTTATCCTATTTTCCATTTATTACTCGCCCATTAGTGCGCAGCCAGCTGCGTAAAAAGTGGGGTAATACCTCATCGGTTGAGCAAGTACAGCATGAAGTGGCAGATTATTTAAATAAGTTAATCACCCGTACTACTTCTGAAGTGACGTTTTCGGGCATAGATAAACTAGATCCTAAACAAGCCTATTTATTTATCTCGAATCACCGAGATATCGTGCTTGACCCTGCATTGGTGAATTGGGGGTTGTTTAAGCACAATATGCCGACTGTTCGCATCGCAATTGGTGATAACTTACTGCAAATTCCTTATATCACTGAGTTAATGCGCTTAAACAAAAGCTTTATTGTGAAGCGCTCAGCGAAAGCACCTAAAGAGATGCTAAAAGCTTTGTCGCAGCTGTCTGCTTATATTTATGACTCGCTAGCTGAAGGTCACTCAATTTGGATAGCCCAAAAAGAAGGCCGAGCAAAAGATGGTTTTGACCAAACAGATCCAGCTTTACTTAAGATGTTGCAGTTACAAGGTCGTAAGCAGAAGAAAGAGTTTGCTGAATACGTGCGCGAACTAAAAATTGTGCCTGTGTCTATCTCTTATCAATACGAGCCGTGTGCGATAGCTAAAGCAAAAGAGCTTTATCATAAGCAGCAACATGGTCAGTATGTTAAACAACAAGGCGAAGATATTGCCAGCATTGTTGAAGGCTTTAGTACAGCTAAAGGACATGTGCATTTAGCCTTTGGTGAGCCAATTGAGTCAGGCTGTGAGTCACCTGAAGAGCTTGCAAAAACTATTGATCAGCAAATCGTTGATTCATTCTTTCTACACCCAGGTAACTATATTGCTGGTGGCTGTAAAGAAGCCGTTGTCGATAAAAAAGATGCAGAGGCATTTAATGCTCGCTTGGCAAAAGTACCCGATGAATTAAAGCCGCTAGTTCTTGCAATGTATGCGAAGCCTTTTCATCGTAAAGCAGAACTGACAAACAGTGAATTAGCCTAAATTTTTAGCGGCTAAAAATAGCGTTAGAAAGCCACTTTTATAAAGTGGCTTTTTTTATGGTTATTTTTCAGGCTATACTTTAGTTATGAACTCGTCACTGGCAAATATGATGCAACAAATTGAAATCTTTGAGATTCCAAGCCCTTGCAAAGGGATTTGTCAGGTTAACAATCGAGGGTATTGTAAAGGCTGTTATCGAAGCAGGGATGAACGCTTCTATTGGAATAAGTTTACTAATGCCGAAAAGCGTAAAGTAATTAGCTTGTGCCAACAGCGATATAAGCGTTACCTACAAAAAAAACAACAAGCAGAAAACCCACCGTCTTCTCCCTCGCAAGGTGGTTTTGATTTTTAAAATTCAGTTAAGTTGTATTTGGATTTTAGAAAATGCACTTTACCCTCTTCCTGCAATTTCTGAAGGGCGCGAGTGAGCTTAGGAATTAGTGCCTCATGGCGTTTATGAACGAAATGAAAGCTCTGCATAGGCATTAAAACTTCTTTATGAAAAGCTGCTTGATTAAAATCTGGGTGCTTTGTTTTGAGCATAAAATCTAGCAATATAGTGCCTTCAACACGCTTTTGGGTTAGTAAATTTAATTGTGCGGTAATATTTCGTACTTTAATAACATCTCCGCCGAATGGGTGTTTATCGATGTAACTTTGGGCAGCAGGATAACTTGATTGAATTGCTAATGATTTTAACTCTTTATAGCGACAGTGTTGGCAATTTTTTAATAGCACAAGATTAAAATCAAAAAGCGGGAAATCAACTTTTAGTAGGTTTGGGTAGTCATCTTTTACATCTGCAATACGGCCTAGTTGACCATCTAAAATACCATTATTGGCTGCTATTAGGGCACTTTGGTGATTAAAATCAATGATATGTACTTCATAACCTATTTCTTTGTAGGCCATTTTAAGTAAATCAATAACATAACGTGCTTGTGGGGTATCCGCTGGTCGATTGAAAATTAATAGGTTCGAGCTAGCACTAGCAGGAAGGCAAAAAAGCAATAAGACTAGCGCAAATCTGAGAAGCAGATATTTTGACAATGTGCATTCCTTGCGTGTTTAAAAAATCGCCGTTAATTTACTGGTATGTGCTACCAAAATCAAGGTTAATCGTATGGCATTAGGCTAAACAGACCAATAAAAAATGCTATACTTGCCACTATTAATTTTTTAGTTGTTGTGAATATATGAGTTTTAATTTATGTAAGTTGCCACGAGAGCAAAAGTATCAAATACAACTGGACTATGAAGCCTCTTTTTGGGCTTACCAAATAAAGCGAGGTAAAAATACGCGGGAGGGGGTATACACAACAATTAACAGTCGCCCAATGTCAGAACAAGCATTTTTGAAGCAGCAGTTTGAGCATTATCTTGCACTTATGAGCTGATATGACTGCGCTAAAGTTTTGTCTTCTTGAACCAATAAAAACACCGTTAGTTAATAAGTTTTATGATAAACATGGTGCTCGAGGGCGAGCCTGCAAAGCAGACCAAGTATGGGTTTGCTATTCTGGTCTTGAGATTATTGCAGCATGTCGAATACAAAATCAATCGGGGTCTTTGTTTTTATCAACACTCTATGTTGATGATGCATGGCGAGGTCAAAAGATTGCTTCTCAATTACTTACGACGTTAATTACAGCACAAAACGCGCCTATATTTACTTTTGCATACCAAAATCTGATTGATTTTTATGTACAAAATGGGTTTAACTGTACATTAACATTACCCAATTCTTTGCAATCGTTGTTTGAGTTATATGCGCATCGAAATATAGTTGCGATGCACTGTACACGACACACAGTGCCAAGTTAGCAATTTGGAACGTCAATGACACAGTTCTTTTCCATCATCGTGCTGTTTGTATTTTTTATCTGTGGCTTGTTTAGTCAGCCAGCATTTGCACAGGTAAAGCGTTTATCTACCAGCGAAGGCTTATCGCAAAGCTATGTCAATACTATGCTGATCGATGATAGTGGTTACCTATGGCTATCGACCGAAGGTGGCCTAAACCGTTACGATGGCTATCAAGTTGTGCATATTAAAGGCCCTAATGGCGAGCTAGAAGACGCTATTATCGACCGCATCTACCAAGATCCCCAGGGTTATATTTGGATTGCATCATTGCAAGCGGGTTTATTTCGTTACGATCCTAACACCGATAGTTATCAACAATTTATTGCAAAACCAACTACCGAAGAACAGATTTTCAGCGAGTCTGTGTTTAGCATGGTCGCTCTTGATGATAAGACGCTTTGGCTTGGACGTGGTTGGGATTTTGCAAAACTAGACTTAGAAACTAAACAAGTAACAACAATTTTTGAAATACCAGATCGAGTTAGAAGTAGTGTCATTCGCGATTTGTACCCGTACAAAGGCTTCATTTTTATAGGTACCAGCAATGGGGCGTTTGTGTATGAAATTGCGTCAGGTAAATATCGAAAACTTGACCATCTCCAACAAGAACCAACTCATATTTATCAAAACTATGTAAAGTCATTCGCAGTTGTTGACGAGCAAACATTATTGGTTGGTGCTGTTAGGGGCTTGTATCAGATTGATATAAGTCATTTAGATGAAATGTTTGCCTCTCCCGAGCTTGCTTTTAGCAGTAAAACCTTAATTGATGATTTAAATATTTGGACGATAACTCCGAAGGAAACATCAATAACTTTAGGCACTGATAAAGGGTTATTCGAATTTACTCCATCGAATAATGAGCTTGTAAAAAGTACGCGTTTAAAAGATAGCGGATACACACTCGCTGATACGAGTATTATTGATTTAGTTGAGGACAAATCAGGCGGTATGTGGTTGGCGACTAAAAATGATGGAGCCTTTTACTTACCTTATGATAATTATAATTTTAGCAATGTAGTAGCAAACTCAATAAAGGGAGATGGGTTATCTCATCATTCTATATGGGGAATTACTGAGTTTCAGGACAGAGTTTGGCTTGCTACCCATAATGGTTTAACAGCCATTAATTTGGATACCTACGAAAGCGAGGTGTTTTTAAAAGATTACCAAGTGGATCTTATCACCACAGAGTTTACCATCTATCAGGTGATGCCTTACAAAGATAAGCTGTGGTTACACAGTAATCGTGGGATCATGAGTTTTGATCCAAAAACAGGCCAAGCGACCCCGGTGAAAACCGCAGATCCAGAGCAACAAAAATTAATAAACGATTGGGTCCACGGTGTATTATTGATGCCATCTGGGGAGCTATTTTACGTTCACCCTGACTACGGCATGTTTGTTTATAATATTGAAACTCAAGTAATTACCCGTTTGGCAGGGCAGTTTGATGAATTTGAGCCTTTCCTAGCCTATGGATTCTTACCTGCTTTAACAACTAAGCCTGATTCGCCACTATTCTATAATGCCGGCATTCTGTATCAAGTTGATCCTGATACATACGAGCTAACCACTATTTATACAGTTCCAGAACAACATGAGAATGTTGCTGTTAATGTGATGTCGTACATCATAGATAACAACAATGTACTGTGGTTGTCGTTATCTAATTTCGGTTTGATTGGCTTAGATGCTGATACTTATGAGCATATTTTCACGATTGACCTAGAAAAAAACAAACTGGGTACATTGCTCTACGACATGGTGCTTGATGAGGCCGGTATGATCTGGATGAGTAGTCACAAAGGGTTGTGGCGATTAAATCCAGAAAACTTGCATTTTCAGCAGTTTACCGGTGCAGAAGGGTTGTTCTCAACAGAGTTTAATAGTGGCGCATTTACCAAGCTAAAATCTGGGCAGATAGTTTATGGTACTTTAAAAGGGTTTACCTATTTTTATCCGATGGATAACCACTACCAGCAAGCGCTGATTGATCATGTCAATATTACTAACCTTGATCTAATGTCTCGCGATTTGCCTGCTGAGTTAAAACAGCCTATCGACAGTGTTGTCCTTGAGCATGATGATATTGGTCTTGAGGTGGCTTTTTCGGCGATGGCATTTAATTATCAAGAACGTATCATTTATGAGTACCAACTAGGTGATGGACAAAAAACATATACGCGCAATAACAATCGTGTTCTTTTTCCAAAACTAAGTGCAGGAAAGTACCATCTTAAGGTATGGGCAAAAGACCCAGTTACGGGGGACCTGACTCCGCCTGCTATTTTAAATATCGAAGTAAAGTACCCACCTTGGCGAGCCCCACATGTCATTGTATTGTACTTAATTTTGATAGTTTTAATTATTGCTGCATGGGTATTTAGACGTAATCGCATGCAGAAAATTTTGCTGGCCGCTCATAAAGAAAGCCAAGAAAGTGAAGCGCGGTTAAAGCTTGCTTTAGAGGGAAGTCATTCAGGGGTGTGGGATTGGTCGTCACAAAGCCCTATTATTTATCAACCTCGTCTTAGGAACGAGCTGGGCTATGATACCGACAGTGTTAATTTAGATGACTATTTAGCAAAAATTCATCCGCATGATAAGCAAACTTTCCGATTGGAATGGCTGGAGTTTTTATCCACTCAAAAAGGTTACTTTAATTGTACTTACCGATTACGTCATGCCGATGGTCAATGGCGATGGTACAAAGATTTTGGCAAAGTGGTCGAATGGCAAGGCACAGCCCCTGAAAAAGTAGCGGGCACGTACACGAATATGACGCGTGAGTTAGTGTTTGAAGAGAATGCTCGTCTCTTTGGTGCTGCCTTTGAACAAACGAGAGACTGGGTATTTATCATAGATAAAAACCTGCGTATCCGCGCCACAAATAAATCACTTCAAGATGCCTTTGATTTTCCCGCAGAGCCGCGCTCAAGCCGCTCTTTAACGCTGGGATTACCTGTATCGGCTCGGATCAATTACTTACGAGTTATGCAAAACCTACAATCGGGTGAGCATTATTCCGCCGAAGATGTCGTGGTTGTGGCAAACGGTGAGAAACGACAAGTATTGATTAAAATTAGTGCTGTAGCAGGTAGCAATCGTCAGCTCGATAGTTATGTGATCATTGTTACTGACATCAGTGCACAAAAACTAGCAGAAAGTGAACTACATATTTTAGCAAACTATGATGCGCTTACTGGTTTACCAAATAAAACATTATTTAATGACCGTGTGAATCATGCGATTGAGCAAGCTGATTATCATAAAACCAAAGTTGCCTTATTAAATGTTAATATCAAGCGCTTTAAATACTTTAATGACTCACTTGGGCGCGAAGAATCTGATGAATTAATTAAACGAGTAGCTCAGCGGTTAAAAAATGTGCTTCGACCTCAAGATAGTATTGCGCGATTTGATGGCGATGAGTTTGTGATTCTAGCTGAAGATTACAAACAAATAGATGAGTTATTGTTACTGTGTGCCAAAGTGATGGACTCAGTAGAAAAACACATAGAGCTAAGTCAGCAAGCCGTTAAGGTTAATCTGAGCGTTGGGGTGGCCGTATACCCAGATGATGCAAGCGGGACTAAAGCGTTGTTAAAAGCGGCAAACGTTGCTTTATATCATGCTAAGCGTCATGTAGAGGGGTGTTATCAATTTTATAAACAAGAGATGAATTTACAGGTTCAGCGTACATTGCATCTTGAATCGCAATTGAGTAAAGCTTACCTAGAGCATGAGTTTTGCAATTATTACCAACCAATAGTCAGTGCAAAAACTCATCAAGTCGCTGGTTTAGAAGTGTTACTTCGCTGGCCTAGTAATGATGTATATAGCCCTGAAGATTTTGCTAATGCGGCAGAAAGTTCAGGACTGATCACCAAAATAATGTTGCAAACGTTATCGCGAGCTCTTATTGAGTTGCGTCAGTGGCACATAACTCATCCTGAACTGTATATCTCAATTAATTTATCGGCCCTTGATTTTGAAAGTGTGAACTTAGTTGCCAATATTGAACACACTCTCAATGCCATAAAAGTACCGGCCAGTGCTGTCGTGTTTGAAATTACCGAGTCGGTGATGATGCGAGATTCAGAAAAAGCTCAACAAAGCATGGAGAAATTAAAGCAGCTAGGCTGTCGTATTTATATGGATGACTTTGGTACAGGTTATGCCTCGTTAACCTATTTGAAGCGTTTCCCGGTTGATGTGCTGAAAATTGATAAAAGTTTCGTTAATGATATTGGTGTTGATAAAGGTGATGAGGCAATTATCAACTCAACTCTAACCTTGGCAAAAAGTTTAGGAAAAGAGTGCGTCGCAGAGGGCGTAGAAACAATCCAACAGCTACGTTTTTTACAGGCAAAAGACTGTGAGTATTTTCAAGGTTATTTATTTAGTAAACCGGTACCTGGTGATGCAATAGGGCCGCTTTTAGATAAGAGTTGGCGTCAAGAGTTTCAGGGATAAAGTTACTGACTTTATCCCTTTAATTATTAATCTTGGCGTTTACCGCAGTGACGGCAATACAGGTTGCGATTGCGGTTTTTAAGTTCGTTATGAATCGCTTTATTTGCCTCTTGCTGACTTAAACCCAGCTTATAACGTAGGTTTTCTAAGTGTTCTTCTTCAACAGGCGATAAGTGCCCATCTTCAACTGCTTCGTGTACTGCATCGGTAAATACTTGTCTACGTTTACGTAACTGCTCAGAAAAGCTTGAAGCTAGCAAACCGGTTGGAATAGCCACCATGCCCATACTCACTAGTGTAATGACACCACCAAATAAGCGACCTAGGGGAGTCACAGGCACGACATCGCCATAACCAACGGTTGTTAGTGTTACCATTGCCCACCACATTGCAGCAGGGATAGAGCCAAATTTATCGGGCTGTACATCGTGTTCAATTAAATAAATACCGCATGAGGCAATTATTAGCACCACGGCCATAATAAAAAACGCCGCAAGTAGTGAGCTGCTTTCCTCTTTGAATGAGTTTAAGAGTAGTTGCATCGCCCTTGAATAGCGTGTGAGCTTAAAGATACGCATTAACCTAAGCACCCGTAAGAAGCGTAAATCAACACTCACAAAGACCATCAGAATGGTAGGTAAAATTGCGATAAGGTCAATCAGCGCCAACGGCGAAAAGAAATATTTAATGCGAATTTTTGAATTTGTTAACGGGCTTTCTTTATGCACGCTTTTATCTACACAAGACCAAAGCCTGAGCACATATTCTAAGGTGAAGATACCGACAGAAACCAGCTCAATCATTAAAAATTCATGATGATATTGCTTTGCTAAAGGAGCAACCGACTCCAACACAATCGCAATTACATTGACCATAATCAACGACATCAAAAACACGTCAAGTGCGCGTCCTATACGCCGGTATTTGCCATTACCTTCAAAAACTCGTGCAGTGTAATTTCTTAAACGATGCAAAATAATGATCCAGTTTTAGTTTAGTTTTAGCACCATATTAATGCTGCCTTCTTCAAAGTCGCGGGTGATCTTAAACCCGAGCTTTCGTGCCAGTTCAATCATGCCGGTGTTTTCCGGCAAAGTAATGCCTGCAATTTGTTTAACGCCTTGGTTTTTACAATGCTCAATCGCCGCATTCATTAATATTGTACCAAGCCCTAAACCTTGGCAATCAGAGCGCACCACAATTGCAAACTCAGCATCGAGCTTGTCAGGATCCATCAATACACGAGATACACCTAATGTGCAGGCTGAGCCATTTTGTTCTTGGCTAACAATAAACGCCATTTCTCGGTCGTAATCGATTTGTGTCATTTTTGCGAGTTGATCATGATTAAATTGCGGTAATTCACCGAAGAAACGCTTATATCTGTCTTCTTTACTTAATGATTGATCAAACTCTAAGTGTGCTTGCTCATCTTCCGGTTTAATGGGCCTTAGCTGTGCTTGGGTATTGTTTTTAAGGGTTACTTCTTTAACTAATTCAATCGGGTAGGGGCGAATGCACAAACGTTTACGGTTCGCTTTTGCTTTATAACGGCTAAGGCCAATGGTCGCATCAAGTACCAAAAACTGCCCGTTGCTGGCTAAAATAGGATTTAGCTCAACACTGGTAATATCAGGTTGGTCGATAACAAGCTGTGAGATACGAGTAAGTAGGGCGCATAAACGGTATTTATCGACTTTTTCTGGTAGTACGCGGTCTTTAAGTACGCCTTTATCGTGCGCCGCAGCAATCAGGTATTTTGCCAAGTTCATATTTAGTGGTGGTAATGCCACTGCGGCTTGAGCGAACTCAAGTCCGGTGCCTGCTTCACCCAGTAAGATCACCGGGCCAAAGTTCGGCTCTGTTTTAATAGCGATGCGCAGTTCATTAGCACCTGCTCGCGGCGCCATCTTTTGCAATGAAAAGCCTTCAATATGTGCATCAGGGTAGGTGTTTTTGATTCGTAGCAGCATGGCAAAGGCTGTTTGCTCAACTTCTTGCGCATCATTTAAATTAAGTACCACACCTCCGACTTCTGATTTAGAAGGAATACTTGGGCTAATAAGTTTCAACGCTACCGGAAAACCTAGCTCTATGGCTTGTTCTTTGGCTTCAGTTGGCGTGTAAGCAACCTCAGTTTGAATACAATCAATACCATAATGAGTGAGAATTTGGCTTGCTTCATGGGTTGATAAATAGCTTTGCTCTTCGGCTAAAAACTCATTCACTACAGCCCGAGCTGCGTCTTTATTTATTTTTGCATCATCGGTGTTTGACTCTGGCGTTTGCGTTAAATGCTTTTGGTTACGACGATAACTTACTAAGTGCATAAAGGCACCAACTGCACCTTCAGGTGTACGGTAGGTCGGAATGGCATTATTAGCGCAGACCTTTCGCGCAGCATACGCGGCATCTTCACCCATAAAATTAGTCATAACATAAGGGCGAGCCATCTTCGGGATTTTCTCTAAGGTTTCGACAATGATCTCAGCATAATCTTCACTCGGTGCAAGCGCTGATGGGGTATGAATGATCAGCAGGTTTTTAACTTCTTTAGCTTGCAATAAGATTTCTAACGCTTGTTGATAGCGTCTTGGCGCTGAGTCGCCAAAAATATCCACCGGATTTGAGGTCATCTCCGATTGCGGGATAACCTTATTAAGAGCAGCTCTGGTCTCGTCGCTGAGCTCAGCCAGCTTACCTGAGCTTTGTAATAGCGTATCAACGGCCATGACACCTGGGCCGCCGCCATTGGTTAAAATAGTCAGTTGTTCGACTTTAAGTAATTTGGGGTGCATTGCTAGCGTTTGTGTAGCAGCAAAAAGCTCTCGTAGGTCGTTTACTCTTAACATACCCGCTCGTTGGAATAGCGCATCATAGACCGCATCTGAGCTTTGTTTGCCACCGGTATGGATCTCTGCGGCAAGCGCTCCAGCACTGGTTTTACCGGTTTTAATAGCAATTACGGGTTTACTAAACGCAGCGGCTCGCGCTGCAGAAATAAAGCTGCGAATATCTTCAATATTATCGATATACAACAAGATGGCCTTGGTTTTAGCATCTCGGCCTAAAAAGTCGAGTAACTCATCAAAGTCGATATCTAGGCAATCACCCACAGACACAAAATATGAAAAGCCTATCTCTTTGTTTTTCGCCCAATCAAGAATGGTTGAGCAAACAGCAGCTGATTGCGATACAAAGGCGAGCTTTCCAGGGCTTGCAACTGTATGTGAAAAACTGGCATTTAAGCCAATATGAGGAATGAGTAAGCCCAAGCAATTTGGCCCAAGCAAAGATACATTAGCTGCAAGGGCAGCTTCTTTCAGTGCTTGTTTTTGTTCTACGTTTAATCCCGCAGCAATTACCACTGCATGTTTGCAGCCAAGCTCACCAAGCTCATTAATGATGTTAATTAAGGTTTTCTTGTTAGTACAAATAACCGCAAGGTCGGGTACTTTTGGTAACGCTGCTATACTTGGATAAGCTAATACACCATGTACAGCACTGTGATTTAAACTAACAGGCATGATAGGGCCTTTAAAACCCCCTTGCAGCAGATTGCGCATCACCACAAAGCCAGCACGATTTGGAGAGTTAGAGGCGCCAATTACAGCGACCGATTTAGGGTTAAAAAATTGGCTAATACGTTTAACGCTCATGCTGTTTCCTTTGCTTGCGCTGTTTGTTAAAACTTCAGGGTCTGTTAAGTTTAATACACCCAAACTAGAACCGACACGCTTCTAAAGTATTAATAGTTATACTCATAAGATAACCTGTTTATAACTACTTTTCGAGTCAAAAACAGTGACCTACATCAAGGAGAAAAGCATGAATAAGACGCAACCATTTAATATCGTTATTGCAGCGTGCGCATTGGCGGTTGGTTTGCTTGGATTAGGTTTTATTTTGAAAAGTGCAGCCCTTGATGTAAAAGGCATGGAGCGCACCGTTCACGTTAAAGGTTTAGCGGAAATGGAAGTGCCAGCCGACACCGTTATTTGGCCATTGCAGTTTTCTGATGCAGATAATAACCTCGAAAAACTAGTTGGCCGGGTTGAAGAGAAAAGCGATGCGGTTGTGGCTTTTTTAAAGCTACATGGTTTTAGCGATGAAGAAATAAGCCTCGGCAGCCAATCAATTATTGATAAACAAGCTCGTGAATATGGCGGCGAAAATCAGCAGTTTCGTTATATTGCCCGTAATAATGTTATTGTTTATTCAAATGACATTGAAAAAGTACAGCATGCGCTAGGCGAAGTAAGCCAATTAGCTAAGCAAGGCATTGCGATAGTACAAGACAATTACGAAACGCGTATTCAATATTTATTTAATGGCTTAAATGAAATCAAGCCTAATATGATTCAAGAGGCAACCGAAAAAGCCCGTGAAGTGGCAATGAAATTTGCCAAAGATTCTCAGTCTAAGTTGGGTAAAATTAAAACCGCCCACCAAGGCCAGTTTTCAATTTCTGATAGAGATTCAAACACGCCTCAGCTGAAAAAAGTGCGTGTTGTTACCAGTGTTGAATATTATCTATCTGACTAAACCCAATACCACAGATAAAGGCAGCCGCATGCGTGTACATACAATCACCATGCGGCAAAGCGCTCCGAGCATAAAGCCACCACTAAATGCCACAGCCACCCCCAATAAGCCAAACTGATCTTTTAACAGTACTGCCATTAAAACCGTGACACTGGTTGCGCCAAGTAATACGTACAAGTTAATAAGCGGGTTCCCTTTTAACTTGATCATGCTACTGGCTAAGATTCTTGCTGGTAATAACAGCTGCCCAAGTAACAGCAGAATTAAAATCCAAAACCCTTCCTGCAATTGGCTTTCGCCATAGAGAGTGAGTAGTGGCTTTGCGAGCAGGGCAAGTAGCAAAATAGCGGCAAAGTTAAAACGCCACAGCACTTTCATTAACTCACTAAGTTGCTGAACGGTTGTCTCATCGGCCATTAAAATGGGTTTTAAATATTGGTTGGCGGCATTGCCTAAAATAGTCAGTAAGCCGGCAATCACCACCGCAGGAAAGAAGATACTTACGCCTTGTGCACCAAACCAGTGATGCACCAGTAATACATCGAGTTTTGCGACTAATACAGTGCCTGCACCACTGGCGAGCATGATCAATGAGTCTTTACACCATTGCTTGGTTTGGTAGCGGGCAGTACTTGCGACGATCATTTTCTTGATTAACCAATATTGATAACTGACTACGCACAACATGCTAGAAAACAACAAGATACAAATCTCGACTAAAGATAAGTCGCCACGTATCAAATAAACTAAGAAACAAAAAACCGCGGTTAATAATTCAAAGATACATTGCTGCGTTATCAGGCCTATTTTGGGTTTGTTTAAAGCCACTAAAAAAGCAGATTGGCTTTGCATAATGGCGCCAATCGGCACCAGTAACAGTAAATAAATTACATGTTCTTTGGCGCTTTGATGCGGCGAAATGGCCTGAAAGCTGATCACCACAGCTGCAACAAAAATCACACCGAATAAACAAGATGCAGCTAAATAAACATGCTTTAAGCCACGCAGTAAATCATGTTGTTGAGCTTTGTAGAGCGGATAGCTAATACGCATTAACGACGATGCAAAGCCCATGCTCGCTGGTAACAAAAGAATTTCACAAAGTGCGAGTAACGCGGCGAAAGTGCCAAACTCATCATTACTTAATAACCTTGCAAGGCACAAGGTAAGAACAATACGACTACCATGGTTAAGGGCGGTAAAACTGCTGAGCGATAAAAACGCTTTAACAACATCCTTATTCATGAAGTTATTGATTAAGGGCGTTTAATAACTGCGCCGTTGGCACCTGCAAATAGGCCGCACACAGTAAAACTTTACTGTCGGCACTCGTTGGTTGATTGGCACCATAAAATTGTTTAAGGGTATTTATTAAGGCACTGACTGCGCTAGGGCTGTGGCTTTGGTCGACTTCCATCATGGCTAATAATGCGGAGAACTCATGCTTTGCTAGCATTTGAGTCGTACTGTTTTGCGCTATAAAGCAACCAATAGGAGTGAGCTGCTGTTTATTCAATGCTTTTAAAGCAACGCCTAAGCTTTCGTTGCTTTCAAATAACATTAACGAACGCAAATAGTTAAAGGGGAGTTTATCTGCCTGACACAGCGTAAATAAATGATGTAGTAGGGTGTTACCTTGGTTGTCTGTAACACAAAAGGCATTTTGAAACTTAAGGCCAGGCGTGAAAAAGCTCAGCTTATCAATATCATCAATCAAGGCAACAGCTTCGCTTGGCAGTGGGCTTGCTTCAAGTAAATGCGCAGCAACATTTTGTAAAAACAGGTATTTAACTTCACTACTGCACGCTAATTGATAGATATGCTGTAACTGTGCCGCTTGTAAAACCCCCGACAAGCTTTGATAATCGGCAATAAGTTCTTTTAACTGATGATGTTGAAGTCGGCTGTTCAGTTGCTCTATCGCGCTTTGCATGGAATTACCCGTTTTTTATTATTTATACATTTATAGCTCAACTACTTGTTTAAATAAATAAAAAAGGCCGCTGAGCGGCCTTTTTCAAGTTTTTATTGATTAAGCTGCTTGTTTCTTAGCAACCCATTGGTCAACAAACTTCTCTAGTACATTTAATGGTACTGCACCATTTTTAAGTACTACATCGTGGAATTCACGAATATCGAATTTATCGCCAAGTTTTTCTTTAGCCCCTTCACGAAGCTCTAAAATTTTCAGCATGCCCACTTTGTATGCCGTTGCTTGTGACGGCATTACAATGTGACGTTCAACCATTTTAACGCCATCAGACGTCGCATTTGGTGTGTTATTTACGTAGTAGTTGATACCTTCTTGACGTGTCCACTTCATAGCATGGATACCTGTATCTACTACTAGTCGACACGCACGCCATAGTTCCATAGCAAGACGACCAAAATCTGAATATGGGTCTTCATATAAGCCCATTTCTTTTGGTACTAGTTCAGAGTATAAACCCCAACCTTCAACATACGCTGTGTAGCCGCCAAACTTACGGAACTTAGGTACACCTTCAAGCTCTTGCGCGATAGCAATTTGCATGTGGTGGCCTGGAATACCTTCGTGGTATGCAAGTGCTTCCATTTGGTATGTTGGCATTGCTTCCATGTCGTAAAGGTTTGCGTAATAAATACCCGGGCGTGAACCATCTGGCGCAGGTTGTTGGTAGAACGCTTTACCTGCTGCTTTTTCACGGAATGCTTCTACAGCTTTAACTTTAAGGTCAGCTTTTGGCTTAACAATGAATAGCTCGTCTAAACGAGATTTCATGTTATCGATAAGCGCCGTTGCTTCATCAAGGTAACGTTGTTTACCTTCTGCTGTGTTAGGGTAGTAGAACTGCTTATCAGTTTTCATGAATTGCATGAATGCTTTAAGGTCACCTTCAAAGCCTACTTTGTCTTTGATTGCACGCATTTCGTCGTGAATACGCGCGACTTCAGCTAGACCGATTGTGTGAATTTCTTTCGCAGTTAAATCAGTGGTTGTTGTACGTGCTAAGGCATTATTGTAGAACGCTTCGCCGTCAGGGAATTTCCAAGCACCATCACGGTCATCAGCGCGTTTTTCTAGCTGAGCTAAGAAATTAATTAACTTAGTATAAGAAGGTTTTACTGCTGCTTTTAAGGCTTTTTCAGCATCGCTGATAAGTGCTGATTTTTCGCTATCGGCAATCTCTAATGCGTTAACTTTACGTTTAAAGTCAGCAAGTAATGTTGAGTCTTCACCGTCGTGGAATGGTGCGCCGCGTAAGATATTTTGGCTTGAATCAATCACGTGTGGGAAAACAAACTTAGGCGCGATAATGCCTTTATCTGCACGTACTTCAAGATCTTTGATTAGTTGATCAATAACCGTTGTAACACCATTTAAACGCGAGATATACGCTTTTGCATCAGAGACATCGGCAATTTGATGTTGGTTGATTAAAAACGCAGGGATCATTGAGTGAACACCAAACATTTGGTTCACAGGGTAGTTGTAATGACGCCATTTGAAATCAGCAATTTCGTTTTCAAGGTCTTGCTTTTTAAGGTCGTAACTTACTTTTGTTGCGTCATCTAATAGGTCGCGGTTAATTGCGTTAAGCGCAACTAGGTCAGCTTTAGTTTGTTCAAAGTCTTCTAAAACGCGCTCTTCACTGCCATCGTCCCATTTGTCGTAATCTTTTTTGATGCCCATGTATGTTTGATAAATAGGGCTTTTCATTACGTCACGGTTAAAAGTATCTTCGAAGAAGGCATTTGCTTTATCGATTTCACTTTGTACAGGTTGGCTTTGTACACTTGGTGCAGGCGTTGGTTGCTCTTGAATTTGTTGGCAGCCGCCAAGTAATGCAACACTTACCGCCGCAGCGATGAAGGTCAGTTTACGCATTATCGTTCCTTTGTAGTTGTTAGAAATTTAATTATAATTCTTAAACGAATAATTCTAGCAGGTCATTCAAAAAACGTTGGCCTTTAGGGCTTACCTGCCAGTTATCTTTATCATCAATTAGTAGGCCTTTTGCAATCGCTTCAGTCAAGGCTTGTTCCTGACTTTGCAGTGACAAACTTGTAAGCAAAGGTAAATCAGCTTTCGGACACGGTTCGACTAAGCGAAAACGATTCATAAAGAATTCAAAGGCTAAGTCGTCTTTGGTTACTTGCCATTGCTCATATAAATACGGTTTAGCTAGATCCATATAACCGCGCGGGTGTTTAACTTTTACCGTACGGGTGATGACTTTATTTTCATCAGTAATTTTACCATGAGCGCCACAGCCGATACCGAGATAATCGCCAAATCGCCAATAATTCAGGTTATGACGGCATTGGTAACCGGGCTTTGCGTAACCTGAGATCTCATATTGCTCATAACCTGCTGCTGCTAGTAAGGCTTGTCCTTGCTCTTGAATATCCCAAAGGATGTCATCATGAGGCAAGGTCGGTGGCTTTGACGCGAACTGAGTGTTTGGCTCAATTGTTAGCTGATACCAAGAAATATGGGGAGGATTAAGGGCGATGATTTTTTCAAGGTCGCCCAAGGCATCTTCAACAGATTGTCCGGGTAAGCCATGCATTAAATCGAGGTTAAAGCTGTTTAGCCCCGCTTGGTGCGCCTGTTTAGCCGCATAGCTTGCTTCATCTGCACCATGGATGCGGCCAAGGGCTTTTAGCTTGTCGTTTTGCATGCTTTGCACACCAATCGAAATACGATTAATGCCAGCGGCAACATACTCTTTAAAGCGACCGGTTTCGACAGTACCTGGGTTAGCCTCTAGGGTAATTTCACAGTCATCGCTTAGGCCAATTAACCTGTCAACTTCACCAAGCAGGCGAGTATAAGCGTCACCGGTTAATAAGCTTGGAGTCCCGCCACCAATAAAGATACTGTGGATTTTACGCCCTTGCACTAAGTGCAAATCGGCCTTGAGATCATCAATAAGATGCTGAACGTATTCTTTTTCGGGGATTGTGCCTTTTTGGCCATGGCTATTAAAGTCACAGTATGGGCACTTTTGCACGCACCAAGGCACGTGCACATATAAACTTAAAGGCGGTAAACTCACAGGCCGCCTTTTTGCTGCAATTGCGCAAGTAGTTGTTTTAAAGCTTGGCCGCGATGACTAAGAGCATTTTTTTGCTCTTTAGTTAACTGGGCGCTCGTGCATTGCTCAGACGGTACGTAAAAAACAGGATCATAACCAAACCCACCCTGACCATCTTGGCTATGGGTGATTTCGCCTTCCCAACTGGCACTACAAATAAGTGGTGTCGGGTCGTCGGCGTGGCGCATTAATACTAAAACACACCAAAAACGCGCACTACGAACAGGGTTATCAGCAAGCTCTTTTAATAGCTTGTCGATATTATCTTGATCACTCGCACCCGCTCCAGCAAAGCGTGCAGAGTACACACCCGGCGCACCATTTAGGCCGTCTACTTCCAGACCTGAGTCATCGGCAATCGCAGGCATGCCCGTGATCTTTGCCGCATGACGCGCTTTAATAATGGCGTTTTCAACAAATGTGGTGCCTGTCTCTGGTACGTCAGGTACTTGAAAATCACTTTGTGGAACCACGTTAATATTAAGTGGGCTGAGCATACTTGCCAGCTCTTTTACTTTGCCAGGATTACCCGTGGCTAAAACCAAGGTGTTGTTCATAGGGTCTATTAATCTACGTAAAATTTTTGCTGAAACTTCAGCGTTTGTACTTTGCCATTTTGATTAATTTCGATATCAAAACGGTAAATTTCTTCGTTGCTGTAATCGATTTGCGCGAGGTAATAAATTGCATCGCCTTCAACAACCTCTTTAAATTCAAGCTGCTTTTTATTGCCAAGCAAGTTGCGCGCTGTGCCTGTTAAAGTTGCCGTCTGCGCTGTTTTATCGCTGTTTTTTAATACCGAAATATTGATTATCCCTTTGTTAGGGCTGCGGTCTAAATCGTAGTTTTTGGCGATGCTAGGCTGAATAAAGGTCGATGGAAATGCAATGTAGTGAACTTCCCAAGGGCCAAGTACCTTATACTGAGCGCCTGCTTGTTCATCTGCCTGGGCAAGAGTTGTAAATAAACTCAATAAAATCAAAGAAAAATAAATAACTTGCTTCATGCTATATCTCACTTAACAAAAGAGGCCTTTTCGGCCTCTTGATGTAGTTGTTATTACTTAGCCTATAAAATCCATCAATAAGATTTGTAAAAACTGTAGACCAATGATCAGTACTAAAATCGATAAATCAAGACCGCCAAGTGGTGGAATGATTTTACGAATAGGGCGAAGCATAGGTTCAGTCAGCTGATGAAAAACGGCCTCAATAGGGTTGTAACCTTGGCTTACCCAGCTCAATAATGCACGAATTATTAAGACCCAAAATAACAGATTCAAGCCTTCTTTTATTACAGTCATTAAAGCAGATACAAATACAGGTGCTGGAGACCAGGTACCGTAAAACATCAGTAAAATCACACTAATTTTGGCTACGGCTACAAGATATGCAAGGACTAACGATGCCATATCAAAGCCACCCAATCCCGGAATAATTTTACGAAGAGGATTTACTGCAAATGATGTTGCCTTTACTACAAATTGGCTAATTGGATTATAAAAGTCCGCTTTTGCCGTTTGTAACCAAAAGCGTAAAAGGACCACCATTAAAAAGAGATCGAAAACAATCCCAACTAAAAATTGCATGGCTTGCATAGTTTTACCTTCAAAAAGTAAGCTTAAAGTTCTTTTTCCATTGCCTGAGCGCGAGCGATACAGGCGTCCATTGCATCAGCAACTGTAGCGACTAAACCTTGTGATTTAAGGTGCTCTACCGCTTCATGAGTTGTACCGCCTTTCGATGTAACATTTGCTCGTAACTGAGTTATGCTGATATCTGGTTGTGAAAGTGCCATTTCAGCTGCGCCAAGCGCCGTTTGCTGTACTAAGCGGCGCGCATCTTCATCACTAAAACCAAGGGCTTTTGCTTTTTCTTCAATGGCTTCCATAAATAAGAAAAAGTAAGCAGGTGATGAGCCTGTCACAGCGATAATATCGTTAATTTGAGACTCGTGTTCTACCCATTTAACAATACCTGTACACTCGAATACCTGTTGAACAAACTCATGTTCTTCAGCGGTTTCATCTGCGCCGAATAATCCAGATACGCCACGACCAAGTAATGATGGTGTATTTGGCATACAACGCACCATTTTCACATCTTGGCCTAGCATTTCACGTAAACGTTTTACGGTAAGACCTGCTGCCACTGAAATAAATAGCTTGTCGCTAAAATCAACACCAGAATCTTGGAATGATTGGCAAAGATCACCCATCATTTGTGGTTTAACAGACAAGACAATTACATCTGCATCGCGAAGTGCCGCGTTGTTATCCGCGGTAGTTTGCACCCCGAAATCAGCAGCAACCTTAGCTAATTTTTCTTGGTTGCGATTGGTTGCAATAATATTTTTAGCTGCAAAACCGTTCTTTACCATGCCACCGATAATGGCGTAGCTCATGTTACCCGTGCCTATAAATGCGATTTTTTTGTCTGACATATGTCTGTTATCACCTTTTAATTTCGTTGGCCAAATATATCCGTGCCAATGCGTACCATGGTTGAACCCGCTGCAATTGCCGCTTCAACATCATTACTCATACCCATCGACAAGGTGTCTACTTGGGGATATTGGGCCTTTAGTTTATCAAAGCAAGCGCTTAATTGCTCAAAATATTGTAATTGTTGCGCCGTATCGTCCGTTTTGGCGGGAATAGCCATTACACCTCTGAGACATAAATTATCACATTGACTGATAAATTCTGCCAATGTCATTACCTCGTCGGGGTGGCAGCCTGACTTAGCCTCTTCTAAACTAATATTTACTTGAATTAATACATTCAGCGGTGATTTATCCGAGGGACGTTGTTCGTTCAGACGTTTGGCTATTTTTATACGGTCAACACTTTGCACCCAGTCGAAATGGCTGGCAACAAGTGCACTTTTATTCGATTGAATAGGGCCAATAAAATGCCAAACAATATCTTTGTATTCAGCAAGGGCAGCCACTTTTGTTACTGCTTCTTGCACGTAAGATTCGCCAAACAATCGTTGGCCTTGTTCATAAGCAGCAATGATATCGTCGGTTGGTTTGGTTTTTGAGACAGCCAATAGGTTTATTGATTGCTCATTACGTTGATTATTTTTTGCAGCTTGCGCAATTCTGGCATAGGCGGATGTAAGTCGTTCTGCTATTGTAACCATATAATTATCAGTTGGTTGTGGAGTCATAAATGGATATTACCGAATTATTGGCCTTTAGTGTGCAACACAAAGCCTCGGATTTACACTTATCATCAGGCGTATCACCTATGATACGCGTTGATGGCGATGTACGTCGTATTAATATTCCAGCATTAGAACAAAAAGATGTAAATAGTCTGGTATACGATATTATGAACGATAATCAGCGTAAGGACTACGAACAAAATCTCGAAGTGGATTTTTCTTTCGAAGTACCTAATCTTGCGCGTTTTCGTGTTAATGCATTCAACTCAAACCGTGGCCCGGCTGCGGTGTTTCGTACTATCCCTAGTGATGTACTGACTCTAGATGATTTAGGTGCACCGGATATTTTTAAAACCATTGCAGATAACCCTCGTGGTCTCGTGTTGGTGACAGGGCCTACCGGCTCCGGTAAATCAACGACACTGGCAGCAATGGTCGATTACATCAATCAGAACAAGCACCATCATATTTTGACGATTGAAGATCCAATCGAATTCGTACATGAGAATAAATTGAGCTTGATTAACCAGCGTGAAGTTCATCGTGATACGCATAGCTTTTCGAATGCGCTTAGAAGTGCGTTGCGTGAAGACCCTGATGTTATCTTAGTTGGTGAGCTGCGTGACCTTGAAACAATTCGCCTCGCGATGACTGCAGCAGAAACCGGTCACTTAGTGTTTGGTACTTTGCATACTACCTCTGCGCCAAAAACTATCGACCGTATCATCGACGTATTCCCAGGTGAAGAAAAAGACATGGTGCGGTCAATGCTATCGGAATCATTACGTGCCGTAATCTCGCAAACATTACTTAAAAAAGTCGGTGGTGGTCGAGTTGCTGCTCATGAAATTATGATCGGTATTCCTGCAATTCGTAACTTGATCCGTGAAGACAAGATTGCGCAAATGTACTCATCGATTCAGACAGGTGCTTCGCATGGTATGCAAACGATGGATCAATGTTTAGCAAGCTTAGTTAACTTCGGTATCATTACAACCAATGATGCACGTGCGAAAGCGCAAGATAAAACTCAATTTGGTGGCTAACGGAGTTACTTAAGATGTCTTTACCTTTAAATCACTTTTTACAAGTTATGATCGATAAAAAAGCGTCTGACTTATTTGTTTCGAGCCAATTACCAGTGAGTGCAAAAATCAATGGTGAGCTTGTGCATCTTACTGATGAGAAGCTCTCTGATGAAAGCTCTCTGGCTTTAGTTGAGTCTGCGATGAGCGATAAGCAGCGCCAAGAATTTCATGACACTAAAGAGTGTAATTTTGCTATAGCGACAGATGAAGGGCGTTTCCGTGTTTCTGCTTTTTGGCAGCGAGATCGTGCCGGTATGGTTATTCGTCGTATCGTGACGAAAATACCGGACGTTAATGAGCTTGGTCTGCCGTCAACACTGACCGATGTGATCATGGCAAAGCGTGGTTTAGTATTGTTTGTGGGTGGTACAGGTACCGGTAAATCAACGTCATTAGCAGCGCTTCTGGGTTATCGTAACCGCAATCAGCGAGGTCATATTTTAACGATTGAAGACCCGATCGAATTTGTTCATGAACATCGTAAAAGTATTATCACCCAACGTGAAGTTGGTTTAGATACAGAAAGCTTTGAATCCGCTCTGAAAAGTTCACTGCGTCAAGCACCCGATGTTATCTTGATTGGTGAGATACGCTCCCAAGAAACCATGGAATATGCTCTAAGCTTTGCCGAAACCGGTCATTTGTGTGTAGCAACACTGCACGCCAACAACGCCAACCAAGCTATTGACCGTATCATGCACTTAGTACCAAAAGAGAAGCACGATAAATTAAAGTACGACTTAGCACTAAACTTACGTGCCATTGTTGCCCAGCAGTTGATACCTACAGCCGATGGTGAGGGCCGTGTTGCTGCTATTGAAATTCTGCTTAACTCACCGATGGTGGCTGAGCTTATCAAACGTGGTGATATTGGCTCTATCAAAGAAACCATGGCGAAATCGAAAGAAATGGGCATGCAAACCTTTGATCAAGCGTTATTTGAGCTTTATAAACAGCGTAGAATTAATTACGCTGATGCGCTTCATCATGCCGACTCACCAAACGACTTGCGCTTGATGATCAAGTTGCAAAATAATGAGCAAAAAGGTGCTGGTTTCTTACAAGGTGTTACCATCGACGGCCTTGACGAGAAGAGCGATATATAATGTTTTCGCGGATAATTATAGCTGCCTTTATACTGCTGGTAACTGCCTTTGAGGCGTCTAGTAATGTTGTTGAAGATGTTGTTATTTTTATCCGCGATGATGTTTATGACGATTACAGTCGCTTCTTAAATGGTCGTAAACCTATTGAAGTAAAAGACTTTAGTGGAGCTTACATCCGCCGTGATGTAGTTGATATGATCATTGCTCAACAAGCGTTGAGCTTAGGTGGTTTCAATAAATCATTTCGCTATCACAAAGGTAATGCTAATTACCGTAACACCAAGCTGTTAGAAGATGGCCAGTTATTACTTAGCTTTGATAGTGTGTGGTCAGTAGATGCAAAGCAGCTTGCAGAGTCTGTGTATATTTCAGATCCCGTGATCCGTAATGGTGAATATTTTGCTGGTATATTCACGTCCCCAAACAATAAAAAAGCACTGCAATTAAAGCAGTTTGCTGACTTTAAGCAATTAACTGCGGTTTCAACACCTCGTTGGCAAACTGACTGGCAAACGTTATCGGCTCTACCGCTCAAAGAGCTGCTCAGAGAAGATGAGTGGCTTGGGCAAGTCCGCACGGTATCGATGCAGTGGGTTGATTTTATGATGATGCCTTTAATGCCAAGTCTCAATAATCGTTACAGTTTGGAAAATATTGAACTGGTTGCAGTGCCTAACGTGGTATTGCAATTAAATGATAGCCGCCACTTTATTATTTCGAAAAAGCATCCAGACGGAAAAGCCGCCTTTGCAGCAATTCAAAAAGGCTTACAGCAGCTTCGTAATAGCAGCGCTATTGAAAAAGCCTACCGAGAGGCAGGCTTTATTCCAGATTTAAACGACTATACCGTGATTAACAAAGCGCGTTAGTCGCCATAAGATTGCTCAAAAAAACTTTCTAAGATGATCACCGCAGACATATTATCGACGTTACCTTTACCAAGGTTACGGTAACCACCTTGTTCGAATAAACGCGCTTTGGCATCTGCGGTTGTTAGTCGTTCGTCTTGAGTTTCAACCGGGATAGCAAAGTGATTATGCAAACGGTTTGCAAACTTCTTGGCTTTAAAAGTGACTTCTTGATTGCTGCCATCCATATTAAGCGGTAAACCAACTACCATTAGATCTGGTTGCCAGTCATCTACTTGCTTTTTTATTTGCTGCCAATCAGGAATACCGTCTTTGGCTTTCACCGCTTGAAGGCTTGAGGCTGTGCCGGTTAGCTCTTGGCCTATGGCGATACCAATACTTTTGGTGCCAAAATCAAAGCCCATAACGGTGCGCTCACCTACGGGCTTAAATGTTCTTTTTGTCATAGTTTCAATAATTCATTTATGTTAGGCATGGCCGGCTTCAGAGCTTAGCTGACTTACATCAAACCCCAACATGGATACCGCTTTTTCCCAGCGCTTTTCAACAGGGGTGTTGAAGATGATATCTGGATCTGCTTTTATGATAAGCCATGAATTTTCTAGCAGCTCTTGCTCAAGTTGACCCTGCTCCCAACCTGCATAACCTAAAGTAATAATAAATTGTTCAGGTGCTTCATTAGTGGTTAAGCTGGCCAGCACATCTTTTGAAGTGGTGATCATAATATCACTGCTAAGCTTTTGGCTTGATGAATAGCCATGCTTAGGAGAATGTAACACAAAGCCGCGGTCTGTTTTTACGGGGCCGCCTGCATAAACAGCAAGCCCTGCGGCTTGCTTATTTTTGTCGTTATCAATCTCGATTTTATCGAGTAATTCACCCACAGTAATATTAATAGGCTGATTAATAACCAGCCCCATAGCACCCTCTTGATTGTGCTCACAAATATAAGTGACAGCACGTTTAAAAAAAGGGTCTTGCATGCTTGGCATCGCGATTAAGAAATGATTCTCTAATGACTGCATAGGTCGCCCCTTTTGTTGTTTAGATTAAGTATGGCTCAGTTTGCTCTCAATGGCATCAAATAACTTACCAGTGATAGAAATGTCGTACGCGGCTTCAATTTCTTTTACACAAGTCGGCGCAGTGACGTTGATTTCAGTTAAGCGGTCACCAATGATGTCTAAGCCCACAAAAATAAGGCCTTTTTCTTTTAACGTTGGTGCGACTGCTTCGGCGATTTTGCGATCTGATTCGCTAATAGGGCGAGCTTCACCACGGCCACCTGCTGCTAGATTACCGCGCGTTTCGCCATTTTGTGGAATTCGAGCTAGGCAGTAAGGCATAACTTCACCATCAACGACAAGGACACGTTTATCGCCTTGTTTGATTTCAGGAATATAGTTTTGTGCCATTGCAAAACGGCTACCGTGCTCGGTTAATGTTTCGCAAATTACACCAATATTGGCATCATCTTCTTTAACACGGAAGATAGAGGCACCACCCATACCATCAAGTGGTTTTAGTATGATGTCTTTATGCTCAGCTAAAAATGCGCGAATATCTGCTTGGCTTCGCGTTACTAATGTATCTGGCGTATGTTCACTGAACCAAGCGGTGAACAGTTTTTCATTTGCATCACGCAAACTTTGCGGTTTGTTAATAACTAATGTGCCAGCTTGTTCTGCGCGCTCTAAAATATAGGTTGCGTAAATATATTCTGTATCAAAAGGTGGATCTTTACGCATTAAGATCACGTCTAAATCAGCAAGGGCAACGGTGGCTTTTTCTTCTAATTCGTACCAATGATTTACATCGTCAAATACACGGGCTTTGGCAGCTGTTGCATAGCCTTGACCTTGACGCAGTGACAGGTCGTCCATTTCCATGTAATAAAGTTCGTAGCCACGTTTTTGTGCTTCCATCATCATTGCGAAGCCAGTGTCTTTTTTAATGTTAAAGCCACTAATTGGATCAGAGATTATGCCTAACTTAATTGCCATATTTTTGCCTTAGAATCGAAGTGCCATACTGTATTTAGTAACTTTGATATATGGGTATTTTTACCATTTTCAATTGGCTAAGTCGCCAAACTGTAATTGCAATGCGCTTAAAACAGTCAGTGCGGCTGTTTCTGTTCGAAGTACGCGTGGGCCTAAGCGAATATCAACGAAGGCTTGTTGCTTTGCAATGTTAATTTCTTCATCAGTAAAACCGCCTTCAGGGCCAACTAAAAAGCGCACACCTTCGCTGGGCACTTCAATGGTTTTAATACTATGCTCAGCGCGTGGATGAAGGGTAAGTTTAATTGCGTCGCTAGCTTGTTCTAACCACTCTTTTATATCGATAGGTGGATGCACAACAGGCACGAAGTTACGGCCAGATTGCTCAGCTGCAGCAATTGCAATTTTTTGCCATTGTTGGTGTTTTTTCTGCAGTCTGTCGCCACTTAGTTTTACACCACAGCGTTGACTAAAAATAGGGGTGATCTCAGTGATACCTAATTCCACCGATTTTTGAATGGTGAAATCCATTTTATCGCCACGAGAGATGCCTTGGCCCAAGTGAATTTTAAGTGGTGATTCAACGTCGTGCTCGATAAACTCTTGCGGCTCAACAACGACTGTTTTTTTACTGACCTCGATGATTTCGCTGAGGTATTCACCACCTTCGCCATTAAAAATAGATACTTTATCTCCGACTTGCATACGTAACACTCGGCCAACATGACCTGCTGCATCATCATCAAGTGCTACAGGAGTGTTTAAAGAAATCGCTGAAGGTTGGTAAATATGAGGTACTCGCATGGCTGTCACTTATCAATAATTTTAGCAATATGGTAAGTATACAGCGGTTTAGGTGCAATTATTTATTTGTTATTTAAGGTCGTCTTTTGCACTTAAGACGTGAGCGGTAGTTTCGGCAATCTCAGATTGGCAAGAAAGGTGGTTAATATGAGCAGCATCAGGGCAGGGGGTAAAGCTAAAACCTTGCTCGTCTTGTTGAACTAAGTACCTTATCTTGTGTAATGAATTATAAATAAACTTTTGTGCATCATCAGCCAGTTGGTAATCAGTAAGATTAATGAGTACTCCCTGTATTGTGTGATGCTCGTGCAAATAGCTGGCTAGCTCAGAAACGCTTATTTCATTGCTAAAATCGCAGTAGCAATAATCTTTAATTAGTTCATCGAACATCAGCTTGACCATTTGTCGGCTATTAGCACCAGCCACAACAAGTGTAGAGCTTTCAGCTTTAGCAAAATAATGCTCAGCGAATGCTCGACTAAACTCATTGTCGATATCGACTAATAAAAAATTATTAATTTTATTTGGCATAAAGCCCCACGATTCAAACACTTCTGATCAAATTGAAAACATACTAATTAGTAAATAGCCTATAGCACCAAAAACGGCAAATTCGATACACGCAATTCCAATATTATCTTGGTGATCAACTTCCAGAGATGTATCAATATTGGGTAAGGAAATATATTTAATAATGTAGCTCAAAACATACAATAACACCCACATAGCACCACAATGTGATACTAAAGTGAATAAATTTTCTACCATCTTACCACTAATAAAGGATGCACTGGAAAGACCAGCGTAACCAGAAAGTGCTAGACCGATCGATTTCCCGGCATAACGTATGCCGATAGATGTGTTTTCTAAATTGAAATTACTTTGCAGCGATGCCCCTTGGTTGGCTTTTGCAAAGCGGTACTCGCGGATCTTAGTATCAAGAGCAAACATGCCTTGTATAACAAAAAAGCTAACGGTAGCAATAAGTAAACTACTAAAGCCTTGTGTGTGCGACCAATTGTATAAACCAAGACAAATGATACAGTTAGCTATCAGCATACCTGAATCAACCAGCGCAGCGCAGACATTCTGTTTTAAAATAGCCGCTTCTTCGTTAAAGCGATATAAAATCCATTTTCGGTGTATTAAATGACCAATTTTTATGAAAGAGAACAATAAAAAAATGAGTATCAATACTTTTAAAGGGTTTGATTGAGCCGCGCTTAGACTTATTTCATCAAAGATGTAAGCAATGGTAGCAATGACAACTAAGATCTCACTGGCAAAGCTTATTCCCATAGCAAAATTATCATGTTGCGCCAGTTCTTCTTTAAGGGCTTGTTTTGCCTTTATTTGCGTTAGGATACGCAGCAGTACTATGGTGATACAAATAACCGCAAAACTAATAGCAATCGCGACTAAACTAGTGTTAGATAATGATAAATATGACATGCAGATCCCTGCTAAATAAATCTTTGATAATCATTCTAGTACGGTTATTGGCAAGTTAAAAGAGAGTATTTAATGAGTAATTCGTATCCGCTTCCAACGTCAGTTCAACAGTTAGGCCAAACCCGCTTTACTAGCTTATACCCTGATCAAGATGTCGACGAAAATATCGCTAAGTTATTATCATTAAGTGATTTTGCTTGGCACTGCTTACAATCACAGCCGGCTTTGAGAACATGGTTACTTGATGAAACAGAATGTGCTAACCGCGTGGTAGAGTCGCCATTAAGTAACAGTGACCTAAGTGAACTTGACGATTCAGCAGCAATGGCAAAATTGCGTTTATATCGTGAAAAATATTGGTTGAAAGTTGCGTATCTAGATTTGTGTTGTGCAAACCCAATTGCTGACAGCATTGCTTATATCTCTGAGCTGGCAAACCAGCTTATTGACAGCGCAAATCAATGGGCTTTTGCGCAAGTTGCTAAAGTAAGCGGCACTCCAGTTGATGCTGACGGAAATGCCATCCCTATGTTGGTTCTTGGTATGGGAAAGTTAGGAGGAAGAGAGCTTAACTATTCATCGGATATCGATCTCATTTTTTCTTATCCTCGAGATGTTGCAACACAAGGTGGTCGTCGTTCAGTTGAAGCTCAAGTTTTTTATACCAAGGTAGCGCAAAAGTTAATTATGGCGCTTAACCAGACAACAGTGAACGGCCAAGTTTTTCGAGTAGATATGCGTTTGCGGCCTTTTGGCGAAAGTGGTCCATTGGTGATGAGCTTTCATGCTATGGAAGATTATTATCAAGAACAAGGTCGAGAGTGGGAACGCTATGCCATGCTCAAAGGGCGTTTAATTGGTACTGAGAATCGCTATTGGAGCGAGTTTTACGAACTGTTAAGGCCTTTTGTTTACAGGCGTTATATTGATTTTTCAGTGATTGAGTCACTTAGAAAAATGAAGCATATGATTGCTCAAGAACTACGTCGTAAACGTTTAACCAATAACATAAAACTCGGTGCAGGTGGTATTCGTGAAGTGGAGTTTGTAGTGCAAGCTCTGCAAATGGTGCGTGGTGGTCGAGAAGCAAACTTGCAAACGCAGTCATTACTGTTGGCTCTAAAAGAGCTGGTTAATAATCAAGTTATGACATCCACGGAAGCGCAATTGTTAAAACAGAATTACCTAGAATTACGCCGTGTAGAGCAGTATTTACAAATTTTTGCTGATAAACAAACTCAGACACTACCTGATGATGAGCTTAATCAGCAGCGCCTTTGTTATTTACTTAATAAGGCTGATTTTAGCCATTGCCTAGCTGCAATCGAGCAGGTGATGGCTGAAGTACATAATGAGTTTGAGCAAGTCATTGGCTTTGAAAGTGAGAGCGCAGATCTCTGTGAAAGTGAGTATATTAGCGCGTGGGAGATGACAGATGTTAGTTTGATGTGCGAGCCTAACCATGACTGGCAAGCGGCGCTTGAAGACTTTAAAGCGCGTTTAACGAAGGCGAAAATAGGCACGCGCGGCAGAGATATTCTCGACAAATTAATGCCACTGTTGCTTAAACAGCTTACTGTTGCCAAGGCAAGTGGCGAAGCATTTAACATGATAAGCCAAGTGCTGAATAAAATTATTTCTAGAACCGCTTACCTTGAGCTGTTATATGAAAATCCAGGTGCATTAAATCAACTGGTTGCACTTTGCTGTCATAGTAAATGGATTGGTGAACATATTTCGCGTTACCCAATCTTACTTGATGAGCTGATTGATCCTCAGGTGCTCTATAAACCGACGCCTTTATCTGCTTACAAAGATGAAATTAGGCAGTATTTCTTGCGTATAGAACATGGCGATTTAGAGCTGCAAATGGAAGCACTTCGTCAGTTTAAACAAACGCATCAGTTACGCATTGCTGCCGCCGATGCAACTGGTGTGCTTAGTGTGATGAAGGTTAGCGATCACCTTACTGCGCTTGCTGAGGCTATTGTAGAGCAAGCGGTCAATATTGCCTGGCATGCTTGTGTTGAGCGCTTTGGTCGGCCAGCCAATACTTCTGATCAAGAAAAGGGCTTTGCAGTTATTGCATATGGTAAAACGGGCGGCTTTGAAGTTGGCTACGACTCAGATCTTGATCTGGTATTTGTGCATAATCACGATGGCAGTAGTTATACCGACGGTGATAAATCAATTGATTCACGTCAGTTTTATTTAAAGCTCGCGCAGCGACTAATGCACTTATTCAACACGCGAACTGCGTCTGGCATTTTGTATGAACTTGATACCCGCTTACGTCCCGAAGGGGCATCGGGCTTACTGGCTATTAATTTAGAAAGTTATTATCACTATCAGCAAACTCAAGCATGGACGTGGGAACACCAAGCTTTAGTCCGTTCACGCATGATTTATGGGCAAGTTTCATTACACGAGCGCTTTACTGCGATCCGTAAAGATGTGTTGTGCCAAGCACGTGATACAGAAAAGCTGAAAAAAGAGGTCATCGAGATGCGTGAAAAAATGCGCACTCACCTAGCGAAAGGGAATGATGAACTGTTTGATTTAAAACAAGATAGAGGTGGTATCACAGATATTGAGTTTATCACTCAATATTTGGTGCTGAATAATGCGATGCAGCATCCAGAGCTAACCACTTGGTCTGATAACGTGCGCATTTTAGCTGATGCTGCACGTTTAGGTTGTATCACAGAGCAAATACAGCAGGAATTAGTCGAGGCATATATTACCTATCGCTCACGCTATCATGTAATGAGTTTAGATCAGCAAGGTCGTTGTGCGCCACGTGCTGAGCTAACTCAGCACGTAGCATTGGTTAGTAACGCGTGGCAGCAAGTATTTATAGCAAACAGCAATAATACTTAACGAAATGGTATTAGAAGTGCTGTTAGCTTTTTAAGCGGCGGCAGTTCTCGCGCACATAAGCAGAGGGGAGCTCAGTGATAACAGCTGCTCTTTGCTTAAAACAAAAGAAGGTATAAACCTCATTTTCGAAGTCGTCATTGATGGCACGGCCAACCTGATACAGTGTTGAAACAAAATTACTATCAACACGAAAATGATCTTTAACGACATAGTCTTTACTTAAATACCAATAAAGTACAATGTCTTCATTACGGGCATAATCAGAGAGCACGTCTTTTAACGTATTACCATTTTCAAAGCGGCGCGGTTGAATATCGCCGGTCCAGTTTGGTGACGATGGTTCAACCACTTTTTCGCGCTCAAATAGTGCAACATCTAAACTTGTTTCAGGTGTTGGTAACTTGAGAACGTATTTATCACGTTCGTTATCTTTGCTGTTTACTTGGTTACGTAACGCAGAATAAAAGCGAGACAACCCCTGAGCAGCGGCATTTTTTGTTTCTTTCATATCAAATACCGGACCGCTACCGAATAAAAAGTAGATTGCAGCAGCAATTAAAATAAAAGCTAATGATAAATGCTTAACCCAGAACCACATTTCTAATACTCTTGTTGTTTATTACCTTAATAAAAACATACTAATTAAAAATTGTCACTCTACTTGTAATAAGAAGGTGCGTTCTTATCAGGGCGCGTTTTAAAACGTCGATGTAACCACATGTATTGCTCTGGGGCATTATCTATGGCTTGTTCCATTCGTTGATTGACACGTGTTACATCTTTTAGATCATCGCCACTTGGGAAATCGTGCAAAATAGGCAGTACTTCTAAATGGTAGCGACCTTGTTCATCACGTCGGCTGGTTAGGCTGACAGTTTCGCAGTTTTTGCTATTAGCGAAAAGCAAAGTCCCTGTTGTTGTTGCTGTCTCTTTTACTGCATAAAAAGGCGCAAACTCACAGCGATTACGGCCATAATCTTGATCAGGAAGGTAATAGCACACTTTTTTATTTTTAAGTGCTTTTAGTAAACCCTTTACATCTCGCTTGCCAATTAAGTACTCGTTTGAGCGTAAGCGCCCATTCGTCGTAAAGTATTCCATCAAAGGATTATTATGAGGGCGATAAAAACCAATGCCTTGGTGTTTTAAACCCATGACACGGCTTGCCATTTCTAAATGAAGAATATGCGGTACAAGTAACAATACCCCTTTTCCTGATTGCTGGATTTGCTCAAAGTATTCTAGGCCCTTAATGGAGCCATATACTTTTTTTACACGCCACTCGGGCCACCACCAAGCCATGCCAGTTTCCATCATGGCAATACCGGTGTTTTCCATATTTTTACGAACTAATTCGCGCTGTTGATGTTCTGGCATATCAGGAAAACATAAACGAATGTTGACCTCAGCGATATGGCGACGGCGTTTCATAAAGCGGTGCACTAAACGGCCAAGTAGTTTACCTAGTGCAAGTTGTAATTTGTGTGGTAACCAAGAGATAAGATATAAAAAGAACACGCCAATCCAAGTTAACCAGTAACGTGGGCCTAAAAAAGACGCTTTAAACGGAGATGAACTAACCACAAAAAAATCTCTAAAAATAAAAAAGCTAGTTTAACTGTATGTCTTTAAAAATACAAAAAGCCAGCGCTAGGCTGGCTTTTATTTAAGGACTCAATTAGAAGAAATAATTAGATTTCTTTTAAACCCTGATTAATTGCAATAAGGTCTTCGCTAGTTAGGGTACCGGCAGCTTGTTTCAAGCGTAGTGTAGAAACAACATAACGGTAACGAACATTCGCTAAGTTACTTTTTGCGTTATACAGGTTTTGTGTGCTGATCAATACGTCAACGATAGTACGTGTTCCAACTTCAAAGCCTGCTTCAGTTGCTTTAAGCGCACTTTCTGCAGAAACAACAGCTTGTTGAAGTGCTTTGTAAGTTGCGATGTCAGAGACCACTTGATTATATGACGTGATCACTGAGCGTGTCACTGCACGTAGGCTTGCTTCTAAGTCTTCGCTTGCTGCAACATAGTAAGCGCGAGCTTGATCTGTTGCTGCTGTCGTTGCTCCACCTGAATAAATAGGTAAGCTGAAGTTAACACCCACTTTTGCACTGTCTTCACGTGGTTGATGTGAATTACTGTTTAAATCTGTCAGGCTATCACCATAAGACGCGTTCAAAGTTAGCTTAGGATAGTGACCTGCTTTTGCTAAATCGATTTGGTCTTTTGCAATATCAACCGTTACTTTAGATACTTGCAGATTTAAGTTGTTGTCTTCGGCAATTTTTATAAAGTCAGTTGATTGTTTATTAGGTGCAACCGTCGAAAAGGTGTCTGTATTTAATACATCTAACTTAGCGTGGTATTTACCCGTGATTTCACGAAGTTGCTCACGTGCTGTTTCAACACTATTTTTAGCCACAATTTCTTGTGCTACTGAGTTATCGAACTGAGCTTGTGCTTCATGAACGTCAGTGATCGCAGTTAAACCTACCGCATAACGCTCTTTAGTTTGTTGTAACTGACGTTCGATAGCACGTTTTTCTGCTTGCACGAACTCAAGGTTATCAATGGCGCTTAATACATTGAAATAACCTTCAGCAACACGAACGATTAGGTCTTGGCGTGCAAAGTCATACTGTGCAGTTGCTTGTAATGCTTGTTTTTCTGCAATACCAAGTGAGTTCCATGCACCTAAATCGAACAATGTTTGACTTAAGCTAAGGCCACGACTGAAAACGTCAGGGTCATAATCATAACCAGCATAGCCTGTAGCATCATTACCATCGTATAGGTCCGACTTGGTTTTTTCATAGCCAAGGCTTAAGCCAATTTGTGGTAATAGTGCACTTAACGCGCGATCGCTCTCATAGGCTTGCGCATCTGCTTGGGCTTTTGCTTTAAGTACGGTAGGATCGTTCGCGGTTGCGATCTCGTAAACTTGAAGTAGGTCTTCAGCGTTACTTGCTGTTGCAGTCAATGCGCTAGAAAAACCAATCAGCGCAGCGAGTAATGTTTTTTTCATTTTTTGTTCAGTCCTTAGACAATTTCGTACTGCCAACATGGTACTCTTTTTTAATGAATAACCAAAAAAAAATTACGTAAATCTACATGTCCAAGTGTAACAGAATATAATTGACGATAAATTTTACGTAATACTTACAGGAAATAGTGAATGAAAATATCAGCAATCTCACAATTTAGCCATGACGACATAGAGTTAAAGCCAATTGAGCGAGTTTATGATGGTTTTTTTAAAATTAATGTGTATCGCTTTCATCATGCGCTGTTTGCTGGTGGTAAATCGGTGGAGATTAAGCGTGAAATTTTAGAGCGAGGCCATGCTGTAGCTGTACTTCCTTATGACCCTGTTACTGATCAAGTGTTGCTTATTGAGCAAATCAGGATTGGTGCAATGGCATCAAAGCAGTCTCCTTGGTTACTTGAGTGTATCGCTGGCATGGCTGATGGTAGTACTGACTACGAAGAGGTTGCCAAGCGAGAAGCGTTTGAAGAAGCGGGCATTGAACTTAATGAGCTCGAATTTATGATGTCGTATCTTTCAAGCCCTGGTGGTACGACTGAGCGTTTGTACTTATATTTTGCGCGCACTGACTTATCTGGGTATCAAGGTGGCCTTTTTGGTCTAGATAATGAAGATGAAGATATCAAAACCCATGTAATGTCATATCAAGAGGCCATGCTACGTTTAGAGCAAGGCGAAATTGATAACGCTGCAACTGTGATCTCATTACAGTGGTTAGCACTTAATAAGCAACGTATACTGTCTGATTGGAACAATAAATAGGGGATTATTTTGGCCTACGTCACTGCCGAACAGCGCTATATTCAAAGTTTACCCAAGTACTTAACATTGTGTGAACACAACTATGCGCGTGCACTAAAATTATTGCCACGTGAGCGTTTGGTAGGGCAGGAGCGAAAAGTTCAGTTAGGTCAGAGCACTTTTGTGATAAAAGTGGACGATACGGCTAAATACACCACCGATATCTCTATTAATCAAGAAACTGGACAATTGAGTTCATTACAGCCTCTATATCTAACGGTCCGTATGTATCATGATGCGAAAGTGGCTGAAATCATCCATCATGATTTTCATCAACGTATCAAGCCCTCATACGCGTACCCGAATCCGAGTATGCACCAAAAAGATGAAAAGTATCAGCTTAATGCCTTTTTGTATGACTGGTTGGTTGCCTGTGTTGAAAATGGCCGAGCAGTTTTAAATTGGGATGTAAATAATGGCTTGGTTTAGTGACCGCTATCATTTTGATAAAAAAGCACTGAAAGTTGCCCATATCACTGATTGCCACTTATCAAAAGACACAACGGGTGAATACTTTAACGTGAATACGGCTGCGTATTTTGCGCGCTGTTTACATGCCATTGCTGAGCTAGATGCTGATTGTGTGGTGTTTGGTGGCGACTTAACACAAGATCACAGCAGCGAGTCTTATCAACTTTTTGCTAAATTAATTACAGATTCAGCGCTCAGCTGCCCGGTATTTTGGTTGCCTGGCAATCATGATGAACTCGCTGAATATGAAAAGCTTACAAGCCCGCAAATTTTAAACATTAAACGCATTACGTTTTTAGGTGGGCAACTGCTTTTAGCAAACTCAAAAGGTCCGACGCCAGCAGGTTGGGTAACTCACACGCATTTGAATGAATTAAGCCAAGCAATAGGGCAAGTTCCAAGCGTGGTGTTTTGTCATCATAATCCGTTGCCAATTCAAGCTTATTTAGATAAACATATGCTAGAAAATGGCCCACAGTTTTTAAACATGTGTGTTAATAGTGAGCAGTGTATTGGTGTGTTTCATGGTCATGTGCATCATGAATACACGCAAACCTACCGAGATCTTAGCGTGTTTGCTACACCAGCCAGCTCGATACAATTTACCAAGCACACGATGGCATGGCAGCAAGACGATTTAGGCCCCGCATTTCGTGTCATCAACTTAAATGTTGATGCACAGCAAAAATTGCAGTTAAGCACGGATGTAGTATGGCTAAACGGGTAATTTATATTCATGGCTTTAATAGTTCTGAACAGTCTTACAAAGCCGTGCGCTTTGGTGAACATATGGCGCAATTCGATGTTGATTATCAGGTGCCGCGATTAACCCATGAGCCATTACATGCAATTATACAATTAGAACAATTGCTAAATGATGATACTGTATTACTAGGTAGTTCATTAGGCGGTTTTTATGCGACCTATCTGTCGCAACGTTATTCGATACCTGCGGTGGTGATTAACCCTGCGGTTCGCCCATTTGAGTTACTCAATAACTATTTAGGGCAAAATTATAACCCGTATCAAGATAGTCATTACGAACTTGGTACTCGTCACATGGATGCATTGCGCAGTTTATATTTGCCGCAATTAGACACTCCTTCATTGCTTTATTTGCTACAGCAAACGGGCGATGAAGTACTGCCTTTTCAGCAGGCGGTTAACTATTATTCTCAGTGTAAGCAACACGTTGAATTTGGAGGCGATCATAGTTTTATCGGCTTCGAACAAACCTTTGCAAGTATTGTAGATTTTCTTAAAATCACGTAAAACATAGCTAAGCGCATAAAAGATATAAAAACTATGAGTCAGCAAAATTATAACGCCGAAGCAATTGAAGTCTTAAACGGGTTAGAGCCCGTAAAACGCCGCCCAGGTATGTATACCGACACGGTTCGTCCTAACCACTTAGGTCAAGAGGTTATCGATAACAGTGTCGACGAAGCAATGGCAGGTCATGCAACAAAAATTGATGTTATTCTTCATGAAGATAACTCACTTGAAGTTATTGATGATGGCCGTGGTATGCCAATTGATATTCACCCAGAAGAAGGTATTCCGGGTGTGGAACTTATTTTTACCAAGCTACATGCCGGTGGTAAGTTCTCAAATAAAAACTATCAGTTTTCGGGTGGTCTACACGGGGTAGGTATTTCGGTTGTAAATGCGCTATCGACTCGTGTTGAAGTAACCGTGCGCCGTGATGCACAGCAATTTCGTATGGCTTTTGAGAACGGTGACAAGGTTGAAGACCTTAACGTCATTGGTACTGTGGGTAAGCGTAATACAGGTACAACTGTGCGTTTTTGGCCTGATGCCAGCTATTTTGACTCAGCTAACTTCTCTATTACTAAGCTTAATCATTTGCTAAAAGCCAAAGCAGTATTATGCCCAGGCCTGCGTATTAAGTTTACCAATAAGCAAACCAAAGAAAGCCAAGAGTGGTATTACGAAACAGGTTTAAAAGATTACTTAAATGAAGCTGTTAAAGGTTTTGAAGTACTGCCAAAAGACCCATTTATAGGTGAATTTTCTAGCTCTACAGAAGGCGCTGATTGGGCTGTGGTATGGTTACCTGAAGGCGGTGAGTCAATCGCTGAAAGTTATGTAAACTTAATCCCTACTGCCCAAGGCGGTACACACGTCAATGGCTTACGCCAAGGCTTACTTGAAGCAATGCGTGAATTCTGTGAATTCAGAAACCTATTACCGCGTGGCGTAAAGCTAACGCCAGATGATATCTGGGAGCGCTGTAGCTATGTGTTGTCGGTAAAAATGCAAGACCCACAGTTCGCTGGTCAAACCAAAGAAAAGCTATCTTCACGTTCATGTGCAGCATTTGTTTCTGGTGTAGTAAAAGATTCATTTAGCTTATGGCTAAACGAGCACACAGAAACGGCAGAATTATTAGCTGAGCTATGTATCTCAAATGCACAGCGCCGTTTACGTGCCGCCAAAAAAGTTGTGCGTAAGCGCATTACTTCTGGCCCCGCATTACCAGGTAAATTAACCGATTGTAGCGCGCAAGATAATGACCGCACTGAACTGTTTTTAGTAGAGGGTGACTCTGCGGGTGGTTCAGCAAAACAAGCGCGTGACCGTGAATTCCAAGCAATCATGCCGCTGCGCGGTAAAATCTTAAATACCTGGGAAGTGGAGTCGGGTCAGATTTTAGCGTCGCAAGAGGTGCATGATATCTCTGTGGCACTAGGTATAGACCCAGATTCGAGTGATTTATCTGGTTTGCGTTATAACAAAATTTGTATCTTGGCCGATGCTGACTCGGATGGATTACACATTGCGACTCTATTGTGTGCTTTGTTCGTGCGTCATTTCCCTGCACTTATTAAAGAAGGTCACGTGTATGTAGCAATGCCGCCATTATTCCGTATCGACATTGGTAAAGAGGTGTACTATGCCCTTGATGAAGATGAAAAGAACGGCATTTTAGCGCGCATTGAGGCCGAGAAGAAACGTGGTAAGGTCAATGTTCAACGCTTTAAAGGGTTGGGTGAAATGAACCCACTACAATTACGTGAAACCACTATGGATCCAAATACGCGTCGTCTAGTGCAATTAACGCTGGACGAAGAGGAGCAAACGATGGAGATGATGGATATGTTACTTGCAAAGAAACGTTCATCAGACCGTCGCCAGTGGTTGGAAGATCACGGTAACCGCGCACAAGTTTAGTTAAGGTAGTTGAACGAATGAAAGGGCAAGAAAAATGAAAAAAATACTGACCTCATTATTATCGCTGAGCTTGTTGTCAGCGCCGGTAATGGCCAAAGATATTCTTGATAAACTCACTGTAGCTGATGGATTTACTATCAGCTTGTTTGCTGATGACGTTGAAAATGCGCGCCAGATTGCCGTGTCAAAAAGAGGCATCGTGTATGCTGGTTCACGAAAAGCGGGCAATGTATATGCATTAATAGATCATAATAGTGATGGCGTTGCCGATAGAAAAATGGTTATCGCCACAGGCCTTGAAATGCCTTCGGGATTAGCTGTTAAAGATGGTGATTTATATGTGGCAGAAGTGTCGCGTATCATCCGTTTTAAAGATATCGATAAAAACCTAAAAGACCCTAAATTTGAAGTCGTTTACGATAAATTCCCAACCGATCGTCATCATGGCTGGAAGTTCATTAGCTTTGCGCCAACCGGTGAGCTAATTGTGCCTGTGGGTGTGCCATGTAACATTTGTGCGGAAGACGACAAATATGGTCGTATCTTTTCGTTAGATGTTGATACAAAAGAAATTAAAACAATCGCCAAAGGCGTTCGTAACTCAGTTGGTTTTGATTATCACCCAACTACCAATGCATTTTGGTTTAGTGATAATGGCCGTGACATGATGGGCGATGATATGCCTCCTTGCGAAATCAACCGTGTAGGTGAAGGTGAAGAAGGGGCACATTATGGTTTCCCTTATGTACATGCAGGTGCCATTTTAGACCCTGAGTTTGGTCAAGGTAAGAGCATTGCTGATTACAAGTCACCTGCGCTTGCACTTGGTGCGCACGTGGCACCTCTTGGTATTCATTTTTATAACGGCAAACAGTTCCCTGCGAAATACAAAGAGCAACTATTTGTTGCTGAGCATGGCTCTTGGAACCGCAGTAAAAAATCGGGTTACAGAGTGATGTTAGCGAACGTTGAACAAGGTCGTATTACCCAATACACTCCGTTCGTTACAGGGTTTATGCAAAATGAAGAAACATTTGGTCGCCCAGTTGCCTTTGCAGAACTTGCAGATGGCAGCTTATTGATCTCAGACGACTTTGCTAACGTGATTTATCGTGTTAGCGCAAAGAAAAAATAGGTAAGCGTTAATGAGTGATACTGATACCTTGCTGATGCAGGGCATAGAACAACAAACAATGGGGCGTTTTACTGAAGACGCCTACTTAAACTACTCAATGTACGTCATTATGGACCGCGCCTTACCGCATGTGGGTGATGGTCTAAAGCCTGTACAGCGTCGTATCATTTATGCAATGAGCGAGCTTGGGTTATCGGCGCAAGCTAAGTATAAAAAATCTGCGCGTACTGTTGGTGATGTACTTGGTAAATACCATCCCCATGGTGATAGTGCTTGTTATGAAGCCATGGTGTTGATGGCTCAGCCGTTTTCTTATCGTTACCCGCTGGTGGACGGCCAAGGTAACTGGGGTGCCGCGGACGATCCTAAGTCATTTGCGGCGATGCGTTATACCGAAGCGCGTTTATCTAAGTTCTCTGAAGTTTTATTAAAAGAGCTCGGCCAAGGTACTGTTGATTGGACCGCAAATTTTGATGGCACACTGGATGAGCCAATGGTATTGCCAGCGCGCTTACCGCACATTTTGCTCAATGGTGTGACTGGTATCGCGGTTGGTATGGCAACGGATATTCCACCACACAACGTGCGAGAAGTTGCCAGTGCCTGTTGTTTACTGCTTGATAAACCAAAAGCTGAAATCGAAGAGCTGCTTGAGTTAGTGCATGCCCCTGACTATCCAACAGAAGCTGAGATAATCACTCCGAAGGATGATATTCGTAAGATTTATCAAACCGGACGTGGCTCTATCAAGATGCGTGCAATTTACACTGAAGAGCACGGTGATATTGTAATTACAGCGCTACCTCATCAGTGTTCAGGTGCAAAAGTACTTGAGCAAATAGCTGCACAAATGAACGCTAAAAAGTTACCGATGGTTGCCGATTTACGTGACGAATCAGATCACGAAAATCCAACTCGTATCGTGATTGTACCGCGTTCGAACCGCATCAAGGCTGAGCCATTAATGGCACACCTGTTTGCAACCACCGATTTAGAAAAGAACTACCGCGTAAACTTAAACATGCTTGGCCTTGATGGTCGTCCGCAAGTTAAAGACTTACGTAGTATCTTAACTGAGTGGTTAACGTTCCGTCGTGAAACTGTTCGTCGCCGTTTACAATACCGCTTAGATAAAGTGTTAGCACGCTTGCATATTTTAGAAGGTTTATTAACTGCCTTTTTAAATATCGACGAAGTCATCGAAATTATTCGCACTGAAGATAAACCAAAGCCCGTATTAATGGAGCGCTTTGGTATTACCGATATTCAAGCCGAAGCAATTTTAGAATTAAAGCTACGTCATTTAGCAAAACTTGAAGAATTTAAGATTAAAGGTGAGCAAGATGAGCTTGCGCTTGAACGTGACAAGTTAGAGCAAATTCTGGGTTCTGAGCGTCGTATGTCGACGTTGATGAAAAAAGAAATCCAAGAAGCCGCTGAAATGTACGGTGATGATCGCCGCTCACCAGTCGTTGAACGTGTAGAAGCAAAAGCACTAAGCGAAAAAGATCTTATTCCTTCTGAGTCAGTTACAGTTGTGTTATCTGAAAAAGGCTGGGCACGTGTTGGTAAAGGCCATGATTTAGATGTTGAAGGGCTAAGTTATAAGTCTGGCGACAGCTATAAAGCCTCGGCGCGAGGTAAGAGTAATCAGCCAGCAGTGTTTTTAGACTCAAGTGGTCGCGCTTTTGCTACCGATGCACACAGTTTACCTTCAGCTCGTAGTCAAGGTGAACCAATGACAGGGCGCTTTAACCTAAGTTCTGGTGCCAACTTTGAGCATGTGGTGATGGCAGAAGACAACCAAGTGTTGTTAATGGCTTCAGATGCAGGTTATGGCTTTATTAGCGACTTTAAAGATTTAGTGAGTAAGAACAAAAACGGTAAAGCGCTTGTTAGTGTTCCTAAAGGCGGTGAATTACTCGCGCCAATTAGAGTGACTGATGTAGCGACAGACTACTGTATGGCAATTTCTAACGAAGGCCGAATGTTGTTATTCCCACTGCGTGACTTACCTAAGTTAAGTAAAGGTAAAGGGAATAAGATTATTTCTATCCCAAGTGCGAAAGTACAAGCTCGTGAAGAGTTTGTAAAAGTACTTGCTGTGGTGCCAGAGGGCAGTAGCGTAACCCTGCATGCAGGTAAACGAAAACTGACACTTAAACCGTCTGATCTTGAGCATTATCATGGTGAACGGGGTAGACGAGGTAACAAATTACCACGCGGTCTACAGCGGGTTGATGAAGCTGTGGTTGAGATGACTCAGACTGATGATAGTGATGAGTCGCCAACTGAAGTAATAGAGTAAAATACAAGGCCTGCAATTGCAGGCCTTTTTGTTGCTTTAGTTTGCAACGACTCTCATTGAAGCCGGCCTAGAAAAGTTAAGGTATTGACCGTTATCGGCTTTTACATTTTGCAAATCTTGATGGCTGGTATTTTCAGTGAACGTAGCTGTATGGCGATAAGATAGATTCGGCTAATCAGAAAGAGTCACTGCTACTCCTGGCGCTGCTTTAACGTATACAGGATGTTTATTGATATAAGCAGGTAGCCTGTAGTTTGAGCGTTCATTTGCTTTTAAGCAGTATTCACTTTGATCTAGCAAGCTTACAATGCAACCTAAAGGCTCCTCAGAGCTAAATACGCGCATAGAGCGCGGCTTAGAGAAATCTAAATATTGTCCATTTTTTGCTAAAACATTTTTCAGTTTATTATTTTCAACGGTGCCATTAAAAGTCGCAATGCGGTTATAAGATAAGTTTCCATAGTCAGATAACATGACCTGTAAACCTTGTGGTGCTCTCACATAAACAGGCTTTCGACTTACAAAAGCGGGAAGAGAGCTTGCTTTTTGTCCATCCTGTAGACAAAACTCTTCGTTTGTTTCTATGTTTACAATACAGGCTTTTGGCTTCTCTTGAGTAGTGATAACTGAGGCTGGTAAGTTTTGTTTTGCAGGTTCTAGCTCTTGCCATACCAGTAGGTTTGAGTCGCAGTACACAGAAGCGCTAGTTGGTACTGAAGCTGCCTCTAGATTGATGTGGATCTTATTCATTTTACCTGTTGTTAATCGTGTTGCAGGTAGGTTGAAGGTTTTATTCCCTGCTTTTTGGGTTTTGACAATTAACTTACAGCTTGATGAAGAAAAGCTGTCTTTATAGACGGCGCCCGAAGCACCGTGAAGTGCAGGGTAAATAAAGCTTTGTAGCTGTTGTTCAGGATCGTAAAAACCGATGATTGTTGTGATTGGAACATCTTGCTTATAAGGAGTGCGATTAACCAAGCGCAGTGTATTGGTATCTAAGACTGTATTGTTCCAAGGTTGCATTGATTGAGTCAGCGGATCCCATTTACTAAACCCAGTTTTGCTGCTGCTATCAAAATGTGCTTTGCTTTCTAAAAAGCGTTGTATATGTTGCAACTCGTATGGAGTATGTAGCGTGTATTTGTTGTACTCGCTGTACATTGGCCCACCACCAGACATAGAGCCTGTGCCATATTGATGACCATTAAATGCAGCAATACAGGTCTGTTTATAACAGCGGTCTTTATACGATAACTTAGGTGAAAAGTTTGGTATAAATTTATCTAAGTCGCCATCCCAACCCCAAGTTGAATTACGTTCATCGGCGGGGCGATTTAATACTCCATTTTCGCCGCCAGGGTAATGGCCTAAACCGAAGTTATGTCCTAACTCGTGACTAAATTCATTACCAACAGATTTATACAGTGTCACCATGCCCGCACCACCTGATAAACCGTGAACAAAGATACCATTATCGTACTTACCAATAGCATTATGGGCGGTTACTTGTGCTGCACTATACGGGTGTGCTGTTGGGCCTCCGATACCAGACGCATTGATACCATAGTTAGCATTATTGATACCATGCGACAGCAGGTTTTTAGCAATTAAATGGCGCATATCGCCAGAGTATATCCCCCCTTTACTTGGATCTGAGTCAGTCAACAGGCGGCCGTCAGGCATCATCACTTCGGTTAAATGCAGCGGTTCAAAATTATTTACAGATAGCTTAGTAATAGGGACTTGCTGAAAGTACTGGCGATGTAAATCAGCATCGTGTTGAAAAGTGAACTTGTCTCGATAAGGAGTAAGCAAGCCTACATCAATAGTATTAATTATAAGACTTGTGCTTGCACCAACTTTGACGTTATTTAGTTTACTTGACTTATCGCCTAGCTCAAACGCAAAGTGAATGTTCGGCTGAATAACTGATGCCGGCAGAATGCTCGAAAAAGTGTTATCAGAATAGTTAACAGAATTATCATCATAACCAAAGGGTTTAGTAAAGGCATCAGGCGAGCGCATAAACGTTTGATACACGAGGGTATCGTTGCTATCAAGCACACTTAAGATAATTTGAGAGTCATTTGCTAATTCTTGATGTGGCTTGAACATCAGCATGGTTTTTCTTTGCGCTACTAAATGAGGTTGAATATCCTCTTCGATCTTATTTAGAGAAGGCGTTATTGAATTTTGAGCAAAAAGTACGGTTGCAGGAAAGTTTCCTTCGGTATCACTATTAAGGGCATTTTGGTTAAAGTAGTGAGTATCTGTGTTATTTGCCACACTGTAGTTACTTAGCGTTAATGCGCACAGTACAGCTAGAGATAAAGATGTGTTTTTCATAAACGTTCAACCAATTGCGTCATAAGTAGGAATAAAGCTATCGAAAATACTATCATTCATAGGCCTAGCACCTTTTAAGATGCTTCATAAATGAACAAGAGAAAACTCTGAACACGGTTACCAATTGGCTATTTCAGATAGCCGTAATGGTAATGCCGGTAAGCTATTTTGTAATAATCTTTAGCTTACATGTGTTCGCTTAATACTATGGAAATGCAATTAATCACGGTATAATGCGCGCTGATTAGTACGAGGAGAATTCGTTTGTTAGCTGTTTTTCGCATTATTTTCATGGCTTTATTTATAGTTTTAAGCTGCCTTGTTGGTTTGCTTTTATGTATTGTGAAGCCGTTTCATGCCAATAACGTTCACATTATCTCTGGGTGGTTTTGCAAAGTTGCTAAAGTATTGGGTGTAAAGCTTGAGCTTAAGTACCACGAAGATCCTAAAAATATTGGTCCTGCAGTGTATGTAGCCAACCATCAAAATAATTATGATTTATTTACTTTGCCAGCGATGGTGCCTGAGAACTGTGTAAGCCTTGGTAAAAAAAGCCTTAAGTGGATCCCATTTTTTGGCCAGCTTTATTGGCTATCAGGCAATATATTAATTGACCGAGCTAATCGCTCAAAAGCAGCTGGTACAATTTCTAAATCAGCCGAAAAAATTAAGCGTAAAGGGTTATCGGTATGGATGTTCCCTGAGGGGACGCGTAGCTATGGCCGAGGTTTATTGCCTTTTAAAACTGGTGCTTTTCATACTGCTATGAGTGCCGATGTGCCAGTAGTGCCTGTTTGTATGAGTACAACACATAAAACTATTAAGCTAAATCGCTGGGATAATGGTACAATTTATCTCGAAATGTTAGCGCCAATCTATCTTGATAAAGACGTATCTGCTCGTGATCATGCATCCCATGTTCATCAGGTTATGGCTGCTAAAATAACTGAATTAGATGCTCAAGTGAGAAATAAATAATGGAAAATTGGCGCGAAATTACTGAAGACATCGTAACTTCATTACTTGAAGATGGCTCAGATCCTGAAGTACTTTATGAAGTGGAACACCACTTTGTTAGCGAAAATTTTGAAAAATTAGAGCAAGCAGCTTTAGCCGCTTTTAAACTAGGTTATGATGTTGAAGAGCCTGCTGAACTTGAGCTAGAAGACGGCGAGAAAGTGTGGAGCTTTGATGTGGTTGTTGAGTGTGAACTTGACGTAGAAGCGATTATGGAAGACGTAGACAAGCTAGAAGCGCTTGCTCAGCAAACTGATGTTGAATACGACGGCTGGGGCACTTACTTTCAGGAGTAAACAGCTGTCAGCTCTCAGATTGAAACTTAATAGTTTGTGAGCTTCTAGGGGAAAGAGTAAAGTTAGCGAGTTGCTACTTTCTAACTTTCCCTTTTTTAACTTTCCTCTTTTCAACTTTCTAACCCATACCTATTTCGTATTCTAAGAATAATATATAGACATTTTTGATTAATTGGTGATAATTAAAAACTCAATCTTTTTATACACCAAGCGCGTTTATGCTTATAACTTTACCCATTGCCGAACTAGTACCAGGGATGTTTGTTGACAGTGTCAGTAAGCAGCAAGAGCACGTAAATAGCATAAAAATTAAGACGCGTGGCCTGGTCCGCGATAAAACCATTATTCAGCGCTTAATATCTGAAGGTGTTGAAGAGCTTCTTATCGACTTCACCCAAAGTGATGTTGCACTTCCTAAAAAATATCAACCAAAACCTGAGACTACTCAAGCCAAAGTAGAACAAAAGCCTGCGGCTAACGAAGTACCGCAAGGGATCACTGTTCAGCAAGAGTTTCTAAAAGCCAGTGTGCATTACGAACAACATAGTCGAAAACTGCAAGGCTTCTACTCTGATATTACCTCGGGTTTAAAAATGAATGTGTCGGTACTCGATGATATCGCCGTTGATATAGTCAGCTCGGTATTTCGTAATCACAATGCGTTGACTATCTTAACTCGGCTCAGAGATAAACATATTTATAATTGGCGACATATGATCAACACCGCCATTTTGGTTAGTGTGTTTGCCAAGTACTTAGGCTATAAAGAAAAAACCATTAAAGAATTAGCAATGGGTGCATTGCTGCATGATATTGGGCAAGCCAAGATGCCACAGGGGGTTCTTTCTAAGCCAAGCGCATTAAATAATAATGAAATGCAGGTAGTAAAAAAACATGTGGCACAAAGTTTAGGTTTAGTGAAAGGTGAAAAAGGCATTACGCCCTTAATGTTAGAGATGATAGTTAATCATCATGAACGTTTAGATGGCAGCGGTTATCCTCGGGGCATCACCGGAGAAAAGTTAAGCCGACCAGCGCGCATTATGGCTATTGTTGATGTGTATGATGCAATGACGGCGGACAGACCTCACCAAATGGGTGAAGAACCCATTTCGGCACTTCGCTATTTACTTGCTAACAAACAGATGTTTGATTCAGAGTTGGTGCAACGCTTTATTAAATGCTTAGGTGTACATCCTGTTGGCACGATTGTGAAGTTAAACAATGAGCGTTTGGCGCTGGTAATGGAAGGAAATCATCAAAATCCAATTAAGCCTAAAGTTAAAATATTTTATAACGCGAAACACAAGCACCACATTACTGCGAAAGATGTTAATTTGAATGAAGAGCAAGATCTTAAGATTGTTGCAAGTATAAAACCGCTAGATTATCAGCTTAATTTGGCTCGTTTGTTAAAAGAGCATCTGCTTGTTTAGACTTAACGCAGCGTTTTCTAGCGCTGCGTTTTGCTGATATAAATGCACCACTAAAACAACTCGTCATTAAAACCAACCACAACAACGTCCCTTTTTCGACATGCAAGGCTATGCAGCATAACATGAGTGACAATACCGCACTAAACATCGCTTTTAACCAAAAGTGATTCACAGGGTTATCGCAATCACCTGCTTTAGTACACGCACAGTAGTTAGCTTTACAAAAATAATGAACACTCACACCGCATAACATCAGCGCAACAACAATAAGTGCGATTTCCATGGCCCGATCCTAACTGAAAAACCTTTATTTAAGTCTAAAGGGACAACAAATACATGTCAATGCAAATGATAACTATTGTTGTTTGTAAGGTTTGTAACCAGAGATCTGATGAGTTTTAATAAGTTGTTATCTTGTTGTTAAAATGCGGGTTTTTTACCTATTTCTAACGAAAAATTACAGTTTTTTGATCTTAATTAAGGTAATGTTCGAAAGTTTGTAATCATTAGAATAAAACATCTAATACCAACATACAGTGCTAATCTTTTATGCTTAACTAATGGGTTGCCCTCGATGTTGGATTAGCTAACGCACAAGTTTGCAAGAGGACACAGATTTATGAAGTTCACTAAAACACTAATTGCAGCATCACTTGCTGTTGTTTCTGCTGACAGCTTTGCTGCAGCCTTTCAATTAGCAGAGCAAAACGTATCAGGTTTAGGTCGTGCATACGCTGGTGAAGCAGCCGTAGCTGATGATGCCTCTGTTGTTGCTCGCAACCCTGCACTTATGTCTTTATTCAAAGACAAGCAAATTTCAGTTGCAGGCATTGCTGTAATTCCAGACGTAAGTCTAAATGGAGAAGGTGCGGCATATGGTTTAGATGAGAATGTTATTGATGATGACAGCATCGCACCATCTGCATTTATTCCTGCTGGCTACTTCACAATGCCATTAAACGACAAAGTATCACTAGGCTTTGGTGCTTTCTCAAACTTTGGTCTTTCTACTGAATTTAATGATGACTACGCTGCGGGCTCTATTGCAGGTGAAACTGAAATCGTTACTGTAAATATGAATGCAAGCGCTTCATATAAAATCAACGAACAGTTCAGCCTAGGTCTTGGTTTAAACTATGTTTATGCTGATGCTAAAGTTGTTCGTAATGCAGGTACTAACCCGTTTGGTTTACCAGCTAGCACGCAAATCGCTCACCTTGAAGGTGACGACTACGGCTTTGGTTGGAACGTTGGTGTAATGTATCAACTAGATGAGAATAGCCGTTTTGGTTTTAACTACCGCAGCGAAACAGATATCGATTTTGAAGGTGAGTACTCAAACCAACTTCCAGCTGCTGTTGGCGGTTTAGCGGGCACTGTAGTACCTGGTGAGTTAAAACTAACACTACCAGCAATTGCTGAGTTTTCTGGTTCACATCAAGTTGATAAGAAGCTAGGCGTACACTACAGCATTTTATGGACAGGTTGGGACAGCTTCCAAAAATTAGAAGCATATACACCAAGCCTTGAAACGCCTGTATTCTCTAAAGAAGAGAACTTCTCTGATTCAATGCGTTACTCTATCGGTACTGACTACCAATACAGCGATGCATTATTACTTCGTGCAGGTATTGCATACGACGAATCACCAGCTGATAAATCACACTTATCAATCTCTATCCCTGATACAGATCGTTTCTGGTTCTCGTTTGGTGGTAACTACGCATTCAGCGAAAACTCAAATGTTGACTTAGGTGTAAGTATCCTTCGTGGTAAAACACAAAACTTCTCTGAAAAAGACAGCCTAGCAGCTTCTTTAGGTCAAAATGTTTCATGGGAATATGAATCAAAAGGTCACGCAGTACTAGTTGGTGCTCAGTATAACTACACGTTTTAATACTGGCGCGACGTAAAGTTGCGCTACAGAGCATTAAAAAGCCGCGCTATAACAATGTTATAGCGCGGCTTTTTTGTAAGCGCGAATAAATCGCGCTTGATATATGCTGTTATAGACTTTCGATTTTCGCTTTTTGCGCTAATAGTTTGTCTTTCGCATCTGTAAATTCAGCCAGTTTAGCATGCTCTTTAGCAAGCACAGCTTCTGGTGCATTATTTACGAACTTCTCGTTAGCTAACTTGTTTTGAACCTGTGCTAAGCCTTTTTCTGCTTTTTCAAGCTGCTTCGCGATACGGGCTAATTCAGCTTCAACATCGATTAGGCCAGCCATTGGGATCATGATCTCAAGGTTGCCAACATATGATGTTGCACATGCAGGTGCTTCGTCTTTGTTATCAAGAAGCGTGAACTCTTCAAGCTTAGCAAGAGACGCTAAGAATGCTTCGTTATCCGTTAAGCGGCGCTTGTCTTCGTCAGACGCATTAGCAAGCAATACCGATAATGGCTTGCTTGGGCTGATATCCATTTCACCACGGATGTTACGAATAGCAAGAATGAATTGCTTAACCCACTCAAGGTCAGCCATTGCTTGGCTATCAACATTTGCTTCATTGTAAACAGGGAAACCTTGAACCATGATGCTAGTGCCCGCAGTTTCAATGCCTGCAAGTGGTGCTACACGTTGCCAAATCGTTTCTGTGATGTAAGGCATTAACGGGTGCATTAAGCGTAGTAGGCTTTCTAATACCGTGATCAAAGTATGACGAGTACCACGTTGCTGTGCTTCGTTACCTTTAAACAATACTGGTTTAGTCAGTTCTAGGTACCAGTCACAGAATTGGTTCCAAGTGAACTCATAAATGGTGTTTGCTGCTAAGTCAAAACGGTAGTTTTCTAGATGCTCAGTATAGGTTTTAACGGTTGCTTCAAATTGGCCTAAAATCCAACGATCAGCAAGTGAGTACTGTTTTTCAGCATCTGTAGCGAAGCCACAATCTTGCTCTTCTGTATTCATTAATACGTAACGGCTCGCGTTCCATAGTTTGTTACAGAAGTTACGGTAACCTTCTAGGCGGTTCATATCCCAGTTGATATCACGGCCCGTTGAAGCCATTGCTGCAAGGGTGAAACGTAGCGCGTCTGTACCGTGTGCTTCGATACCGTTTTCGAATGTTTTGCGAGTATTTTTCTCAATCTTCTTCGCTAGTTGTGGTTGCATCATGTTGCCAGTGCGCTTTTCAACTAGGCTTTCAAGGTCGATACCGTCAATCATGTCGATAGGATCAAGAACGTTACCTTTCGATTTAGACATCTTATCGCCGTTTTCATCACGGATAAGGCCTGTTACGTAAACGGTTTTAAATGGTACTTGTGGCTTGCCGTCTTCATCTTTGATGAAGTGCATGGTCATCATGATCATACGAGCAACCCAGAAGAAGATGATGTCGAAACCTGTTACCAGCACGTCAGACGGGTGGAAAGTTTTTAAATCATCAGTGTTTGCAGGCCAGCCTTGCGTTGAGAAAGTCCAAAGCGCAGATGAGAACCAGGTATCTAAAACGTCTTCGTCTTGCTTAAGTGCAACATCATCAGCAAGGTTGTTATCGCGGCGTACTTCAGCTTCGTCACAACCAACATATACGTTACCTTCGTTGTCGTACCAAGCAGGGATGCGGTGACCCCACCAAAGCTGACGTGAAATACACCAATCTTGTACGTCGTTCATCCACGAGAAGTACATGTTCTCGTATTGCTGAGGTACAAATTTAATGTCGCCATTTTTAACCGCTTCTTTTGCTGGTTCAGCAAGAGGTGCTACGCGCACGTACCACTGGTCAGTAAGAAGTGGCTCAATCACTACGCCAGAACGGTCACCGTAAGGGACTGTTAAGCTGTGATCTTCAATTTTTTCTAATAGGCCAAGTTCTTCAAATTCGCTCACAATCGCTTTACGTGCATCAAAGCGGTCAAGGCCGTGTAGGCGCTCAGGAATTGGCGCATCTAATTCAAGCTCTTTACCGTCGAATGTGTAGCTCTCGCCTTCGCTTAATACCGCAGCATCTTTGTTGAAGATGTTGATCATTGGTAGTTGGTGACGTTTACCTACTTCGTTATCGTTAAAGTCGTGAGCAGGAGTAATTTTTACACAACCAGTGCCTTTTTCCATGTCTGCATGCTCATCGGCAACAATTGGAATACGACGGTTTACGATAGGTAGTAAAATTTCTTTACCGATCAGATCTTGGTAACGCTCATCGTCAGGGTTAACCGCAACACCTGAATCACCTAGCATTGTTTCAGGACGCGTTGTGGCAACAACGATATAGTCTTTACCATCTTGTGTTGTTACGCCATCAGCAAGTGGGTAACGTAAGTTCCACATGTGACCTTGTTTGTCTTTGTTTTCAACTTCAAGATCAGAAATAGCGGTGTGTAGTTTAGGGTCCCAGTTTACTAGGCGCTTACCACGGTAGATTAGATCTTCTTTGTGAAGACGTACGAATACTTCTTTAACCGCCTCAGAAAGACCTTCGTCCATAGTGAAACGTTCACGGTCCCAATCTACAGAAGCACCTAAACGACGTAATTGTTTAGTGATAGTGCCGCCAGAGTGATTTTTCCACTCCCAGATTTTTTCGATAAATGCATCACGGCCTAGATCGTGGCGTGTTTTACCTTCTTCAGCAGCAAGCTTACGCTCAACAAGCATTTGTGTTGCGATACCCGCGTGGTCAGTACCTACTTGCCATAATGTATTATTGCCTTGCATACGCTTTAAACGCGTTAGCGTATCCATGATGGTGTCTTGGAACGCGTGGCCCATGTGTAAGCTACCCGTGACGTTTGGTGGCGGGATCATAATTGAGTATGCGTCACCTTGGCCAGACGGTTTAAAGTAGCCATTTTCTTCCCAGTCTTGGTATAAAGACTGTTCAATATCTTGCGGATTATAGGTTTTATCCATTACACAGAACCTTAAATAAATGCTTAAATGTCAATTTCTTGCGTTGCAATATGAGCGCCCAGTTGGCGAAGCTTTTTAAACCGCTCACGGGCGGCTTGCTTAGCGTTTGGCTCAATGGGTACAAAGTCAAAAACTTGCTGAAAACGGCGAATAAAATCCGGCAGGTGTTCAGCTAAGTTGATTAATATTTTTCTGTTGCCGACGGGCGGAGTCATACCAATTTCAACCGGTGCGCCACCTTTAGGGCCTTCACCTTGTAGGTTGTGTGGTACAAAACTATCTGGTTCAAATGACCAAATGATGTCGTCGATTGTGTGGGCCATGTCAGTGTTATCGGCGTAAATAAATACGCGATGACCAAGACGATACTGTTCAGCAGCAATTTTTGCCGCGAGATCGAAACGTGCGTCAGTTAATTGCTGGGCATTATCATCTTGTTTTAGAACGTAAAATTGTGCGTTCATACTCATTGTGACGGGCGTCCCCACAGATACACAGATCAAAGCAGGGATTTTGACATAGAACGCGTATTGCTTCAATTAATAAGGCGCCATTTGGCGCCTTATTTAGCTATGTTTAGCTTGTTAGTCGTGATTGGCTTCGTTTACGCCTGCACGGTTAAGTAAATATTGTGTCAGCATTGGGACCGGACGGCCTGTAGCGCCTTTATTTTTACCGCCACTACGCCACGCTGTGCCTGCAATATCTAAATGAGCCCAATTATATTTTTTGGTAAATTTAGACAAGAAGCACGCTGCAGTAATCGTACCTGCTGCACGGCCACCTAAGTTGGTGAAATCAGCAAATGGGCTTTCAAGTTGCTCTTGGTAGTCATCCCACAGTGGCAATTGCCATGCGCGGTCACCACTTTGCTCAGACGCTTTAAGTAAATCATGAGCAAGTGGGTTATGGTTTGATAGTAAACCCGTAGCATGAGAGCCCAGCGCAATAATACACGCACCAGTTAGTGTCGCTACGTCGACAACAGTATCTGGTTCAAAACGCTCAACATACGTTAATGCATCACACAATACTAACCGGCCTTCTGCATCGGTATTTAACACTTCAACAGTTTGACCTGACATGGTTGTTAAAATATCACCCGGGCGATAAGCGTTTGAGCCAGGCATATTTTCACATCCGGCAAGTACACCAACCACATTAATAGGTAACTGCATTTGTACCAAGGCGCGCATAGCACCGATAACACCTGCAGCACCACCCATGTCGTACTTCATTTCATCCATGGCTTCGCCTGGCTTGATTGAAATACCGCCTGAGTCAAAGGTCAAACCTTTACCAACCAAGACGATTGGCGCTTGATCTTTGTCGCCACCTTGATAGTTGATCACAGACATTACTGACTCATTAGCACTACCTCGGCCAACCGCTAGGTATGAATTCATGCCCAGCTCAGCCATTTTTTCTTCGCCAATAATTTCAACAGTTACGTTGTCAAAGTTTTCTGCAAGCTCCTTTGCTTGCTCACCTAAGTAAGCAGGGTTACAGATGTTTGGTGGCATATTGGCAACATCTTTACATAACTTGCTACCCGCAGCGATGGCTAAACCATGCTCAATTGCACTTTCGCCAATCGTTAGCTCGCGACGTGTTGGTACGTTGAAAACAATTTTACGAAGCGGGCGACGTGGATCGCTCTTTTTGCTTTTAAGCTGATTAAATGTGTATAAACAGTCTTGTGTCGTTTCGACTGCTTGGCGGACTTTCCAGTAGGTGTCACGACTTTTAACATGTTGCTCAGTTAAAAAGCACACAGCTTCCATTGAACCAGTTTCGTTTAGCGTGTTAATCGTTTTTGAGATGATTTGTTTGTATTGTTTGTCATCAAGCTCACGCTCTTTACCACAACCAACTAACAGTACGCGCTCGCTCAGTACATTGGGAACGTGGTGTAATAACAATACTTGACCAGGTTTTCCTTCAAGATCACCGCGGCGAAGTAAGTTTGAGATATAACCGTCACTTATTTTATCTAGCTGTTCACCAATGGGCGATAAACGACGTGGCTCATAAACGCCAACTACAATACATGCGCTACGTTGTTTTTCTGGACTACCACTTTTTACGCTAAATTCCATTGTTACTCCTGATGTTGAGTCTAAATACCTTCGTAAAATAAGGGTAAGAAATTCTTTTTGAGCTGTTTCTTACATTTTTTAGTTTATAAGCACTAATGTTAGTACATAAACTGTGACTCTATTTATGTGTTTTTGAACTTTATCTTAATGTGAATATCAATATCACATAATAGAGGCCATCTGTACCATTTAAGCAAGATTATATGTTCTTGCTAGGTATGATATTTAACTTTGATGGCATATAATAAAGTGAGTAAAATAACTAGTTTACTCAAAATTCCTTACTATTCCAGTGAAACTCGATGTTTAACAGGGGCGAGCATTGCTAATTTTTCGTTATTTGACCACTGAAGTCTTAAAGTCGCAGGTCGCCGTATTTTTAACTTTGATGACTATTTTCGTGTCTCAAAAGTTTGTTGTTATTTTAGGAGACGCCTCTGAAGGGGGGCTTCCTGCTAAGCTTGTGCTTTCGATGATTGCACTAAAACTACCTCAACTTGCTTCACTTATTCTGCCTTTAAGTATCTTCTTGGGTATTATCTTGGCGTACAGTCGCATTTATGCTGACAGCGAAATGACAGTTTTCAGAGCGTGTGGTGTGAGTGAGTGGTACGTGGTTCGAGTGACGCTTATTTCAAGCACTGCGATGGCCGTATTAGCAGGGGCGCTTACACTCTATATCGCGCCATGGGCCAGTGAGCAAGAATATCAATTAAAAGAGCAAGCTAAAGCTGACGCTGGCTTGTCGGCTTTACGTGCCGGACGTTTTCAGCAAACCGGGAACGAAAAAGCGGTTGTGTTTATTCATAATATTGAAAATGGCGGCAAAGAGCTTCACAAAGTATTTGTTGCCCAGTTGCTAGACCAAGAGAAAGGTGACTTAGCCCGTTTAGTATATGCTGAGCGTGGGGTGGTGATTGAACAAGAAAATGGTGAGCAACAACTTGTTTTAAACGACGGTAAACGTTACGAAACCGATGGCGAAACAGCTGCCCTTAACTTAACCGAATTCGATGGCTATAGTGTGCAAATCCAAGATCAAGAAATTGAGCATCAGCGCCGTAAATTAGAAGCTGTACCAACATTTGATCTGTTTAAAATGAAAACCACTGAAGCAATTGCGCAGTTGCAATGGCGTTTAGCTATTCCGCTTTCAATTCCATTATTAACTTTATTAGCAGTGCCTTTAAGTGTGGTAAATCCGCGCCAAGGTAAATTTGCTAAATTAGTGCCTGCAATCAGCTTATATTTAGGGTATTTCATATTACTGAATGCCGCTAAGTTTGCTGTTGAAGATGGCAAAATTCCGCCTTCAATTGGCTTGTGGTGGATCCATTTATCAGCCTTGTTTATTGGTGGGTTCTTGATTATTAAAGGTCGTCCGCTCGGTGCGTGGTTAAAAGCAGTAGTGACTAAGCGGGAGTTAAGCGCATGATGAAAACACTCGACTGGTATTTAGGTCGCAGCATAATTCAAACAACCGGTTTTGCCTTAATGGTATTGGTGGGTATTAGCACCCTAATAAAGTTTATTGAGCAGTTAAAATCGGTTGGTCGTGGTAGCTATGATATTGCAACAGCCCTCATTTACACACTGTATAGTATGCCAGGCGATTTAGTTATTTTCTTTCCTATGGCTGCGCTAATTGGTGGCTTAACGGGACTTGGTGCGCTGGCCTCAAACAGTGAGCTGGTAGTCATGCAAGCGGCGGGGATGTCAAGGCTGCAAATTATTGTTTCAGTAATGAAAACCGCTATGTTTATGGCTATTTGTATGATGGCACTAGGTGAGTGGGGTGCACCAGAAGCACAGCTCAAGGCAAAAGATATCCGTAACCAAGCGATTTATGGCGGGGATGTTTTTAATGCCAAACAAGGGGTGTGGGCAAAAGATGGTAACAACTTCATAAATATCGAAGATGTTGATCAACAAGGCATACTTCGCGGTGTACACATGTATCATTTTGATAAGTCACTGCAATTAACACAAATTACGAAAGCTGAAGAAGCACTCAACCGCAAGGATGGCTGGTTACTTCGCGATGTTAATAAGGTAATGATTACACCTGAACAGATCACTACCGAGCAACAAGGTGAAGAGTTTTACAGCTCCCAACTTACCGCCGAAAAGCTAGGGGTTGTATCAGTAAAACCTGAGGCTTTATCGTTCACTGGATTATGGTCTTATTTAAGCTATTTGAAACAGAATGAGCAAGATACGAGCACCTATGAATTAGCATTGTGGCGTAAGATTATGCAGCCTATATCGATAGCCGTGATGTTATTAGTGGCATTATCATTCATATTTGGACCACTTCGTACCGTGACAATGGGCGCACGTATTATTATGGGCGTGATCACAGGTATCACTTTTCACCTAACCAATGAGATTTTTGGTCCTGTGGTTATGGTGTATCAAATTCCAGCCGTGGTAGGGGCTGTATTGCCAAGTGTTTTATTTATTGGCTTTGCTACTTACTTATTGAATAAACGGGTGTAATGCTCGTTTTAAGACACAAAAAAAGCGTGGTTTTGAGCCACGCTTTTTTTGTGCTTGATTTGTTGCTTAATCAAGTGAGCGATAAATACGTTTATTTTCTTCTTTGGTTAAGGTGATAACTTCTGTTTTTGCGATGTAATCTTGCAAAGCGCGCTTATTTTTAAAATCAACCAACACCACTAGATTCCCTAAACCTAATAGCGCAGTAATCGCTCTGATAGCACCTTGATGCCAACTAATTAAGCGACCATCGAGGGTTTGCACCTTCAAACGCCATGCACGCATACCAATAGTTTGGCCACTTTTAGCCCAAAAATAGCTAAAGAAACTAATACTCACCACTACCAATAACGCACTACGAATCCCATACAGTAATGGCGAATTTTGAATGAATGCCGATACATCTTCGGCGTTGCCAATGCTAAGTACGTCTAATGAAATTAGCCCCTGAACAGCTAATAAATACAGTACAGTTGTCAGCATCGCAAAAGCAATTACAACTAAGGTATCGTAAATTAAAGAGGCAAAACGGCGCCAGAAACCGGCACGTGGAAACTCAGCTGACATAAACTATCTCATCCAATTAAATTGCGCAGTAGTTTAGCAAAGTACTTAGCAAACAAGAAATACTTAGCGAAGCTTTAGCGCGTCGACAAACAGGTCTGACCTGCTAAAGTAAAGAAAATAATAAAAATGAGTACACAACTATGGCTGTTTCTCAAAGTGAAACCCATCAGGTATTTAATCAACCTAAACCGCTTGAAAACTACAACGCCTATGAGGCTGACAGCGTGCTTCAGTATTGGCAAAACTGTTTTGCAGGGCAATGGGGGGCTGCACATTTAACGGCGTTTGGAGAGCAAGTGGGCGGCACATTATTGCGTGCTGGGTTCTTAGCAAATAAACACTTGCCAGAACTAAATACACATAGCCGCTTTGGCGATCGCATAGACCAAGTTGATTATCATCCAAGTTATCATCAGCTGATGCAGCATGCCATAGAGCAAGGGCACTGCGCATTGCCTTGGCAACAAAAAAAGGCTGGTAGTCATGTTGTAAGAGCAGCGATGGCGGTGCTCCACAATCATGCTGATCCGGGCTCCGGCTGCCCATTAACCATGACCTTTGCCAGTGTGCCTGCAATAGCCAGTCAAAAAAATGTAGCGGCTATGTGGCTACCTAAAATACTGGCAAATCATTACGATTCAGATAATAAACCTTGGTACGAAAAAAAGGGTGTCACCATAGGTATGGCGATGACCGAAAAACAAGGTGGCTCTGATGTTAGAGCTAATACCACCAAAGCCGACGCCATCAATGAGAGTGGTGCTGGGCAATTATATGCTTTAACTGGGCATAAATGGTTTTGCTCAGCGCCCATGAGTGATGCATTCTTAGTGCTCGCTAATACCGATAACAAGCAATTATCTTGCTTTTTAGTGCCTCGCTGGCTCGAAACTGGCGAGAAAAATGCCATGTATATTCAGCGCTTAAAAAATAAGTTAGGTAATCAATCAAATGCGAGTTCTGAAATTGAATTTAGAGGTGCGCATGGCTGGTTACTCGGGGAGCCAGGAAGAGGTATTGCTACAATCATTCAAATGGTTGCTCTAACTCGTTACGACTGCATACTAGGCTCAAGTTCGTTGATGTTACAAGCAGTAAAAGAAGCAATATGGCATACATCTGGGCGCAGTGTATTTGGGAAAAATCTGCATCAACAGCCACTGATGCTCAATGTGCTGGCTGATTTAGCTATTGAAGCAGAAGCTGCACTTGCGATTTCAATGCGTATTGCTCATGCCCTTGATAATCAAGATGATAGCAATGAAGTGGCATTGATACGCAGTGCCACGGCAATCGGTAAATATTGGATTTGTAAGCGGGCAGTGCAGCACACTTATGAGGCTATGGAATGTATTGGTGGTGTGGGTTATGTTCAAGACAACATTACCAGCCGACTTTATAAAGAAGCACCAGTTAACTCTATTTGGGAAGGCTCTGGTAATGTGCAGTGCCTTGATCTTTTGCGCGTGTTTAGCCGTGAACCTGAATCACTTGAGGTGCTTATCAATGAGCTTGAAAAAGCGCGCAGTTTGCACCCTGATTATTGCGATAAAACTCGATGAACTTAAAGAAATACTCACAGATACCGCAAACTTCGAAATGCATGCTCGGCGCATAATTGAAAGGCTGGCACAGCTTTGGCAAGCAGCAACGCTATTGCAATTTGGCGAACCGTTTATAGCAGATGCGTTTGTGAAAAGCCGATTAACCGGTGTGGGGTTTAGTCAATATGGTTGCCTTAGTTGTGATATTGATTGTCAGGCCATTGTTTCGAGAATGATGCCAAAACTCTAAAGTTAACAACTTGTTTAATAATTGTTCGGTTGAGTAGCCGCTGCGCACAAAAGGCTTGCTGCCTTACCCATTCTTTGTATAATGCTTGGCATAGAGACAAAAGCAGTTTAAAAAGTTTTTGCTCTAAAGTGGTTTTTCTTTATCTTCTCGTGTTTAGAAGGTTAAAGAAAAATGAAGCCAGTATGATGGAATTGGTAGACATGACGGATTCAAAATCCGTTGCCTTCGGGCGTGGCGGTTCAAGTCCGCCTACTGGTACCACTTTTGAACCCTAGCCAATTGGTTAGGGTTTTTTTATGCCTGAAAAGTAGTTAGCGGACTTGAGCGCCACGCGGGGCGTGGCACTGAAGTAAGTAAAAGTCCGCCTACTGGTACCACTTTTTAACCCTAGCCAATTGGTTAGGGTTTTTTTATGTCTGAAAAAGTCTTTATCGGACTTGAGCGCCACGCGGGGCGTGGCACTGGAGTAAGTAAAAGTCCGCCTACTGGTACCACTTTTATGACCCCAGCAGTTTTGCTGGGGTTTTTTTATGCCTGAAAAGTAGTTAGCGGACTTGAGCGTCATGTGGGGCAAGCTATCTTCAGCAATCCAGTTCGAAAAGGTACTTTTGTGCCTAACCAAGCAATACCTAACCATACACAAAACAATCAAGGCTAAAGCTATTCCTTCGGGGAACTTTGTCTAGTGCTTGCAATTCGTTATAAAGTATCCATTCAGCCACTATTAAAGCAACTTTTGTTCTATTTATAAGCGGTCAAGTTCGAACTATGCTTAATTATTAAATAACCCCGAAAAATGTGTGCTTTTTTGCTCGCAATGTCACCATTTTAGACTAGTGTCCGATGGTGTTTAGAACAATCTTATAATACAATTTGTGGTCTAAGTATAAGTGAAGTCAATCACTTAGTGCATTGAATCGGTAGGGTGGCATCGCGTGGGTACATACGACTTAAAACGTATTGTTGAAAGTATATCTAATCTTAAAAGTGAAAACTTTTATAATGCAATATGCCTTTCCTTGTCTGAAGTACTTGGTGCCTCTTATGTTTTTTTAGCTCAAGTTGATGAGTCAACGTTACATGCGACGACCATTGCTTTGGCTGCGCATGACGAAATTGTTGAAAACATCAGCTACGATATCCGCTATACCCCCTGTAACGATGTAAAATGCGGCAGTATTTCTAGTTATAGTGCTGGTGTTCAGCAGCTATTTCCAAACGATCAGATGCTCGTTGACATGGGAGTTGAAGCTTATGTAGGGGTACCTCTACAAAGCGTGTCTGGCAAAACTAATACTATTCTTGTCGCGCTATTTCAGCATGAAATAAACGACGCGATGCAAATAGAATCGTTTTTCTCATTATTTACCGGCCTTATTCAACGTGAAATTGAGAAAGACCGCTTTATTGCTAAACTCGATTTTGCAAATCAACTTATAGAACAAAGCCACGAAGCAATTTTTATTTGCGACCACAATGTACATATTACCTACGCGAATACCGCATTTACGAAAATGACGGGCTACTCGTTGGATGAAGTTTTAGGGCAAAACCCAAAAATTTTAAGCTCAAACAAATATGATCCTCACTTTTACAAAGCAATGTGGCACCAAATTAATACTGAGGGTAAGTGGTCCGGTGAAATCACTAACAAGACTAAACAAGGTACGCTGTATACACAATTTTTATCTATAACCAAAATGCAAAATAATGGTGAAGATTGTTATGTGGCGTTTATTCTTGATATCACTGAGAAGAAAGAAGCAGAACAGAAAATCTACTTTCATGCGAATCATGACCAACTTACCGGTTTAACCAATCGCTTTTATTTTAAAGAGTACTTGTGCCAGCTTGTGTCGTCGCTGTCCTATCAAGACGATGCGGATACCAATTTAGCTGTAATTTACTTTGATATCGACAAGTTCCAAGATATTAACACGGTATACGGCTTAACATTTGGTGATAGGGTTTTATGTAAGTTAGCAGAGCGACTTGAACGCCATTTTAAAGAATGTGCCTTTTCGCGAATAGATGGCGATAGTTTTGCTATCTTGCAGACCTATCAGCACACGAGTGAACTTGAACATGTATGTAAACAGGTTACTACGTTATTGCTTGAGCCTTTTTCAATTGGTGGTATCAATCAACAAATATCAGTTACATTGGGTATTAGCAGATTAGAACAAACCAGTGATACAACATCGCAACATAAAATAGAAAAAATTGCTCGTCGTTTAATAAGGCAAGCAGAGCTGGCTACATTAAATGCAAAGCAAGTTGCAGAAGAGTACTTATTTTTCTGTAAAGATATGGATATTAAGGTTAAAAAGCATAACCTATTAGTTGAGCAATTAACGCAAGCGGTTAAAAATAACGAGTTAGAGGTGTATTTTCAGCCGATTATTGATGTTGAAAATAACACGGTTGCTAAATTCGAAAGTTTGGTGCGTTGGAATAATCAAGGGCAATGGGTATCACCTGTTGAGTTTATTCCGTTAGCTGAAGAGTCTCGAGTGATTATACCTCTCGGTGAACTTGTGTTGATTAAAACCTGTCAGCAAATAAAAGCGTTAGAAGCAGAAGGTTATGAAAACTTTGTTTTTAACGTGAATCGCTCTTTATTTGAGTTTACTGAGTTTAACCCTGAGCGTAATACATGGCTTGAAATCATTAAAAAACAGGGTGTTAAACCATCAAAAATTTCATTTGAGTTAACTGAAAGTGTGCTAGCGCCAGAAAATACAAACCATCTCGATGTATTAAAGCAGTTGAAGCAAGCAGGGTGTTTAATTTCATTAGATGATTTTGGTACCGGTTACTCGTCTCTTAGTTATTTGCGCCGCTTCCCGGTTGATGTACTTAAGCTTGATAAGTCATTTATTGATGAAGTGCATGTTGATTTAGGTGACGAAGCGCTGGTTAAATCGATTATTCAAATGAGTCGTGTATTAGGTATTAAAGTCGTTGCAGAAGGAGTTGAAGAGCGCGAGCAATTGGCTGTGCTAACCGAAGCCGGTTGTGACTATATACAAGGCTATTACTTTTCTAAACCATTGCCAGCAAATGATGTAATTCCATTTTTAACGCAATTTTCTCGAGAGCAATAGGTAATTACTGTATGATTTTGACATCAAACAGTTAGCAAAGCTTGTGATGTCAGAATTAACCGCAAAGCAAAACATAAAGGCGATTGTTACAGCCATTAAGGCCGAAGAGCAATCGCTTAGATCGCATTACCCTATTCTTAACCAGCAAAACACCATTGCGATGGTTATTTTACTAATGTCGTTAAGCGCACTGATTGGCGTTGCGACACTTTATTACCTAGCTATTATACCTGCATGGCTGTGTATCATTCTGGCTGCTTTTATTACCTCGATATCCCATGAGCTAGAGCATGACCTGATCCACAAGCAGTATTTTAGTAATCGCCCTTATATTCATAACCTAATGATGTTAACCGTGTGGCTTATGCGACCCAATACGGTTAACCCTTGGTATCGCAGAAAAATTCATTTACATCACCATAAAGTATCCGGCACCTCACAAGATTTAGAAGAGCGCTTAGTGGGCAATGGCATTAAATCGCCATTTTTAAGAGCCTTGGTCATTACTGATGGTCTGCTAGGTTTATTAATCAATACCAAGCGATTTAATAAAGAAATTAGTGGTTTTAAGTTTTTACGCGTGTTTAATGCGGGCTTTCCGATTACAACCGCGTACTTTGCGATTCTTTATGGGGTAATTGCTTATTACGCTGTGCAGTTTGTACAGCCATTTACATTGCCAACATGGGGAGCTGAATTACTGGCGATGGCAGAGTTTTTAATGGTGGTACTTATTGTGCCTAATATGATTCGTTCGAGCTCTCTTAACTTAGTGACATCTTCCATGCATTATTATGGCGGTGTAAATAACTTGCTTGAGCAAACGCATGTGGTCACCAGTCGCTGGTTTTTACCATTTCAGTTATTTTGTTTTGATTTTGGCCGCACGCATACAATCCATCATTTTGTGCCGAATCAGCCCTTTTACATTAGGCAATTGATCAGCAAAAAAATACATCCTATTATGGCCCAGCATGGGGTACGTTTTAATGACTTACAAAGCTTAAAACATGCCAATCACTACCCAGTAAAAGAGCAGTCATCTCAACAAGGAGTTTAATATGAAGGTTACCGGTCGTTGTCATTGTGGTGAGGTAACTTACCATGCAGAAGTTGATGAAAATAAAGTGATTAACTGTCACTGCACTGACTGCCAAATTATCTCGGGTGCGCCTTTTCGCACGGTTGTGGTGTCTGTGCCAGATGGGGTTACCTTCACAGGTGCTCCACCAAAAGAATATATAAAAATCGCTGAGAGTGGTAATCAACGTGCGCAAGGATTTTGTGGTAACTGTGGTACAGCCTTGTATGCTACTTCTGTAGGGGCTGGTGAGCGTATTTATGGCTTACGAATTGGCGCTGTAGAGCAAGCTGATGAGCTTATCCCTAAAGCCCATATTTGGTATCGTTCACATAAACCTTGGCTCGATAACCTAAGTGATATGAGTGCCTTTGAAACCGCACCTAAATAAGTGCGGTTTCATTTTTATTGTTGCTCGATAGTGATATTTCGGCCACTTAAGTAACCAAACAATGCACACAGTAGGCTTGATGCAATACACAGCCAAAGTGCTCCTGCCCAGTTATTAAAATAGCTATGTAAGGACCCCGCAATAATAGGGCCCGTTGCAGCTAGTAAATACCCGATGCATTGTGCCATACCTGATAATGCCGCGGCTTGCATTGAGTCATGAGTTCGCAAACTTACAAATGATAAGCCTAAGATAAAACACGCACCTGAGCAAAAACCTAGCGTGATCGACCAGAGTGTCGCAAAACTAGGTGCAACTAATAACCCGACTGAACAAAGCGCACCAAGTAACGCCAGGCTTAGGGTTAAGATGCGTTGATCTTTTAATTTGGCAAGTAGTGGAATAAGCACAATACCCGGCAGTGCCGAGGCAACTTGAAAGGCGCCTTGCAAAGCACCTGCATGCTGAGCGCTATGGCCACCTTCTATAAGTATACTGGGTAGCCAACCTAGCATGATATAAGTGAAAAATGAGTTGAAACCGAGCAGCAAAGTGATTTGCCAAGCAAGTGCTGAGTGCCAAATTTTGCTTTGTGTGCTACCAGGTACATGAGACTGTTTTGGCATGGTATGTTGCTTAAGTTGCGGTAACCACACCACTATTGCCAGTACAACCAATAAGCCATAACTTGCGAGTGCCAATTGCCAGCCAAGTTCTTTATATTCTGCCAGCGGAATGATGAGTGCTGAATAGCTGCCACCAAATATGCCCATTGCTAAAACATAACTAGATGTCATCACTGCCACTTTATGTGGAAAGTCTCTTTTTATCAGGCTTGGCAATAGCACATTACCAATCGCGATACCTACGCCAATCACTGCGGTGCCAATAAATAGCACAGTGGCAGAATCAATAACACGAGATACAACCCCTATGCCTATTAGTACAAGAGCAATAAATAGCGATACTTCAAGGCCGCACTTTTTAGCAAGACTTGCCGCCATAGGCGAGGCAATAGCAAACGCGATTAAAGGTAGAGTCGTCAACATACCGGCTTGCGATGCATTTAACTTAAATTGTTCAATGATCTGTTCAAGTACTGGTGCGATGCCAGTGATCGGTGCTCTTAAACTGGCTGCAATAAGAAAAATGCCCAGCACTAAAACAAGGTTACGAAATAAGTTTTGAGATGATGTCACGCTGTTTAGAAATCATAGCAAGAGGTACATTTATCATACCAAAACACTAAACAGCGTGGGTGAACTATGAGATAGCTCACCAAAAAATGCGGTTACTTAAAACTGATAACTTACTGATAACATGGCATTGCGCGGTCTACCCGGAAAGTAGCGGTCGCCACTAAATGTGGTGTAGTCAGCACGCTCAGCATAATGCTCATCGGTTAAATTGTTCACTCGTGCAGTGACCGTAAAGTTAGCTGTTAATTGCCACGCCGCTCTTAAGTTAACTAACGAGTGGCCTTCGTAACTATGCAGGTTTTCAGGATCAGTAAAGTAACTGCTGGTGGTATGTAGCTCAAGACCAACACGCGTTATGTCGTTTGCTTGCCAAAGTAGCTGTAAGTTTGCGATGTTACGTGGTGCAGTATCGATGAGATTGCCATTAATATTAACCCCGCCAAGTAATTGATCGTAACTGTAAGTGTGTTTGGCGTGGCTCGCTGCTAACTGCATCGATAAGCTTGGTGTAATGGCATAGGCCAACTCAAGCTCAACACCGCGATGCTGGGTTTGACCATCATTGACGTAATAAAAGTCACTGTCGCGGAAAATAGTATTCTCTTTATTCATTGCATAAATGCTAACTACATAATGCAGCTGTGCTTGTTGACCTTTTAAACCAAGCTCTAGGTTTTTAGCTATTTCGGATTTAAGATCTGCGACATTCTGTTCGCGCTGTAACTGATAAAGCTCTGCCGCTTGCGGTGCTCGATAACCTTCAGAAGCATTGGCATAGATAAACTGATTATCAGCATATTGATAGCTTAAACCAAGCTTAGGCGAGAAGTTAGTAAAGCTATTTACGCCGCTTTCTGGTCGAGAATAGCGACACCCACCCATTGCGCATGCTGTGCCATCGTCTTTTGTGCGACCAGCCAACATTTGGTTGTCGTAGTCATAACGGATACGCTCGTATCGACCACCAAGACTGATGAGTAACTCATCAAGTTGCCAATCAAGGTTAACAAATGGTGCCAATAGGGTACTTGTTACTTGATAGTCATAATGTTTGCCTTGTGGCACGGTGGCGACTAAAAACGCTGAGCCTTGAGTGGGGCCGTCTTGATATTGTAAAAAATCAGCATCAGTAAGCTCACCATCAAAACCAACAGTTAACAGGCTAGAAGCGGTCAACTTATGCTGCCAGCTTGATTGTAGGCCAATACCTTGCTGAGCATTTTCTTCAAGGGGAGTACCCGGTAAAAAATGCTTAAAGAAGGTCATGCTTTGGTCGCGGATATAAGGCGTTAGGGTAAAGCTGTTAGCCTCATCTTGTGTCCAATCTAGCTTTGTCCAAACACGCAAAGAGCGGGCCTTACGAAATGCATCAGGATCAAAGTTAGACTGTGCTATTTGCTCATCCTTATAGCTTTCAAAGCCCTCGATGTAGCCAGCCGTTTGCTGATCTAAATGGGTATAAGTAAGGCCTGTACTTACACTTAGTTTTTCGCCATCAAAACGGTGACGTAGCGAGAGCTTTTCTTGATCAACACTTTCGTCATCGCGATAACCCGTATCTCGGGTGATCGTGGCATTAATGCCTAAACCTTGCTTGCCAAAGTCACGACCCGTACCTAGTTTATAGCGGGTATAGCCAAACGAACCGTAATCAAAACCAAGTTGGTTGTGGTCATAGGTTGTATCTGGGGTGATCACGTTGACCACACCATGCACTGCGTTTGAACCATAAAGAGCAGAGCCCGGACCTTTCAGTACTTCGATACGTTCAGCCATTTCAGTGTGGGCTTCGAATAATTCATTGATGTTGCAAAAGCCAGCTGCGCGAAGTGGAATACCATCTTCAGCAGTAAGTAAACCACCGCAAGCACCGGCACCTGATAGCACAGGCGAACGTAAGGCGGGTAAATACTCTTGGCCGTTACCATGTTGAAGATTAGCACCGGCAACTTGCTTTAGGGCTTGTTCAATATGGGTTGGAGCGATAAGCGTCAGTTGCTTTTGTGAAATACTACTAACCACAACAGGCAGTGGATCTGCCAATACCTCGCTGCGCGAGGCGGTTGTTGTAATATGTTCTAGCTCATTATTAGCAATCGCTTGCTGATTAATTAATGAGGTGCTCACAAGCACTGAGAGTATCGACAACTTCATGAAAAGCCTTTGGTTAGGTACAACAAAAATCAAAGGGTAACTGCTTTTTAGGATGGGTAAAAGCTTTCGCGATTAATAACTTTTTACGTTGTGTTTATGACGCTAAAAATTCGCACTTTAAATCAGCATGAAAAGTACTGCCCTATTTTCGGTAATTAGCGTTGTAAAAAGTCAAAATCGAGTCATAAAATTGGCTATGATGACCAAAGAAGTTTAAAGAAATGTAAAGATTGGCTTTCTAATATTTTGATATGTAAACAATTATGTTTTTAAATTGTAACCCTTCATCTATGATTCAGCCACAAACGTTAGGCTTTCAATATGAGCAAAGTTGAGGGTCTCAATTATGAATAAATTACTAACTATCTCTGTTGCTGTTTTGGGTCTAAGCTTTATTCCGATGGAAGCATACGCAAAACATGACCGTGACCATGATAGATATGAGCGCAAACATGAGCGTAAAAAGCATCATAAACATAAGAAGCATCACAAGCATCACCATCATCATGACAGATATGATCGCCACGATAGGTATGACCGTTATAGCTACCGTGATTTACCACCCGGTTTATACAAAAAAGTAGGACATGGTGGTGGTTTACCACCAGGTTGGTATAAACGTCTTCACCACGGTGACATCCTGGACCGTGATATTTATCGACATGGGCGTGTAATTAAGCGCCGTGATCGAAATGGTATTATTGCCATCGAAATCGATGACCGCCTGATTCATTTAGTACATGATACGCGAGAGATATTATCAATCGTTACTCGTCATCGTTAATCCTGTAAGAAGCCGCTAATGCGGCTTTTTTTGGTTATTTCATACCTTGTTCAGGAAAACTTGCTACGCTTAAAAGTGTATATAAAAAAGGAGTATTTGCATGAAAGCATTATTAACGTTTGCTGTGTTGGGATTAAGTCTAGCCACAACAGGTGTATTGGCAAAAGATAAGGACAAAGACAAAGGAAAGAGTCTTCCACCGGGTCTAGAGAAAAAGCTAGATAACGGTGGTGATTTACCTCCAGGTTGGCAGAAAAAACTTCGTAAGGGCGACATTCTCGATCGTGATATTTACCGCCGCGGTAAAATAATTAACTCGCGTGATCGCGATGGATTAATTTCTATTGAGGTAGACAATACTGTTGTTCGTTTAGTTGAAGACACTCGCGAAATTGTATCAATATTGAGTCGCTAGTTTTGCTACAAAGCTGTATGACTTATGGATTGAGTATACTGCTAGCTCTGCTGCTGGTGGTCTCAATCCTGCCATTTTCATACTCCCAACATTATTTAATTCGTAGTTGTGACTTTGTACGTTTGCAAGTGGTTTACCTTGCAGGAATGTGTTTAGTTGCATCATGTTATTTAATCAGTCGAACGGAGTCATTGCTTTTTATTGGTTTTGCTCTGGCTAGTATCCTAGTTCTACTACTGCAAGTTGGTTGGATTTACCCTTACACAAGGTTGGCTAATAAAGAAGTTGCCTCGAGCAATAAAGATGATAAGCACAGTATTCGTATTATGTCGGCAAATGTACTGATGTCGAACACTGAATATGACAAACTCATAGGTTTAGTTAAAACGCACCAACCAGACCTATTCATAACCTTAGAGTCTGATCAAACTTGGCAAAATAAACTGAGCAGTTTAGAACAAGAGTACCCATATCGAGTGTACTGCCCTAAAGATAATCGCTATGGCATGCACTTATACAGTAAGTTTAAAATTAAACAACAACAAGTGTGTGAGCTTATCGAAAGCGAAATTCCCTCAATTCATATTTTCTTTGAAGACGCTGATGGTGTTGAAATGCAAGGACACTTTATTCATCCTGCTCCTCCGAGTCCCACAGAAGAAGACAGTTCACGACCCCGTGATACTGAGCTGATTATTTTAGCGAAAGCACTTAAAAACAGGCTGCGACCTTGTATCGTTGCCGGTGATCTAAATGATGTTGCATGGTCGCGTAGTACCCGCTTGTTTATGCGTATCAGTGGTTTGTTAGACCCACGTAAAGGGAGAGGTTTTTTTAATACCTTTCATGCCAGTTATTTCTTTATGCGCTGGCCACTAGATCACCTTTTTCATAGTAATGAGTTTAGTGTGAAACGCATTGAGCGGTTGGCAAAATATGGTTCTGATCATTTTGCGCTTCTTACTGAGCTTGTTTATAACCCAGATTCTGACAATCAAAAACAGCAAGAGCAAATAGATAAAGAAAAAGCGGTGGATGAGTTAAAAATGCCAACAGTGTCAAAGCAACAGGTGCCAATGTTTGAAGAATGATAATGATTAGGTATTTAAAAGGGCTCCGTAGAGCCCTTTTTTGTGTTTAGTCGTTGACCATAATGGTTTTGATATTAACAAATTCTCGTAGCCCAAAGCCGCCATGTTCACGGCCATAGCCACTGTCTTTTACACCACCAAATGGCAGGTTTGGCTGGGCTAGCCCATAGCCGTTGATATTCACCATGCCGGTATCAAAGTGGTGCTTTGCAAGCTCAATGGCAGCTTGCTCGTCTTTTGAGAAAATACCGCCGCCAAGACCATAGCGCGAGTCATTAGCAATTTGCATTGCCTCATCATTATCTTTTGCTCTGATAAGCGATGCTACAGGGCCAAATAATTCATCATCATAGGCGGGCATGCCCGGTTTGATATTCTCAAGTAGCGTTGGGCTGTAATAGCACCCCGAGTGTTCTGGAATATAGCCACCAGTAAGCACTTTTGCGCCGGCTTCTACCGATTCAGTTACTTGTTGATGTAGTTTATCGCGTAGATCTTTACGAGCCATTGGACCAAGCGTGGTTTTTTCATCATTCGGATCGCCAAGAACGACTTGCTCAAATTGCTCTTTAATTAAAGCTTTAAAATCATTGTATAAGGCATCAACCACAATAAAGCGTTTTGCGGCAACACAGGTTTGGCCGTTATTAATTAAACGTCCTTGAGTACATGCCGTGATCGCTGTGTTTAAGTCTGCATCATCAAGCACGACGTAGGCATCATTACTGCCAAGTTCCAATACGGTTTTCTTGACCTGTTTACCCGCACGCTCAGCGACCTTTTTACCGGTTTCGTCACTGCCAGTAAATGTGACACCGCGAATAGCTTTATGCTCAATCAATTCACTTGCTGTACTGCCACCGATAAGTAGGTTCTTAAAGCAATAGTCTGGAAAACCTGCTTGCGAAAACAGTTGCTCAATCTTTTCGGCCATGCCAAATACATTACCTGCGTGTTTAAGAACCGTGGTATTGCCCGCCATAATGTTAGCGCTAGCATAGCGAATGACTTGGTAAAGTGGGAAATTCCAAGGTTGAATACCTAAAATAACACCAATTGGCTGATAGCTGATAATTGCGCGGCCATTTTGCATATCGCGGCTTTCATCAGCAAGAACTGTAGGTCCTTGTTCAGCAGTGTAGCGACAAATTGCAGCACACAGCTCAACTTCTTGAAGGCCTTGTTGATATAACTTGCCCATTTCATCGGTCATCAATTGAGCTAATTCTTGTTTATTAGACTCAATAACCTCAGCAAGTTGATTGAGGAGTGTTGCACGTTGTTCGAGTGTGGTATCACGCCATGATAAAAATGCCTGATGACACTTGTCGACTTCTGCATTGGCTTCTTGCAATGACATTAAACTATAGGTTTCTAGGGGTTGTTCATTGGTTGGATTGATTGTAGTTACAGTATCAGTCATTATTACCTCCTTTAAAATGTAATGTGTAACCTGCAAAGGTAATACCGACTTGCATTTGTTTTTATCTTATTGTTTTTTAATGTTTTAGTTATTTTTTTCTTTAGTGTTTTATTTGCTTTGATATGTAAAAACTGCAATAGGCTGCAAAACTTACAAGGAATACGTAATGATAAATTCTGTGTTAAATACCGAGCTGGCAATTATTCAAGCGCCGATGGCGGGTGTGCAAAATGCCAAATTGACAGTGGCTGTATGTGAAGCTGGGGGGCTTGGTTCGTTACCTTGCGCTATGCTTTCGACTGAGCAATTAAAGTCAGAGCTTGATTATATTAGTCAGCATACAGACAAACCCTATAATCTTAATTTCTTTTGTCATCATACACCTGACTATACACTGGAGCAGCAGACTGCTTGGCATAATGTGCTTGCACCTTATTTTGAGGAGTTTACTGTTGATGCCTCACAATTTACCCGTAACGCTTCACGCCAGCCTATTAATCAGCAGGTTATTGATGTAATTGCGCCTTATAAGCCGCCAGTTGTGAGCTTTCATTTTGGGTTGCCAAGTAAAGATATTCTTTCTCAAATTAAAGCGTGGGGCGGGGTCGTTCTTTCATCCGCCACAACCCTTGATGAAGCACATTGGTTACAAGCAAACGGTGCCGATGCAGTTATTGCACAAGGGATTGAGGCGGGCGGCCACCGCGGTCATTTTTTATCAATGGACTTATCGCTGCAACCAACCACAGTACAATTAGTGCGAGAGTGTGTAGAGCTTGATATACCCGTTATTGCTGCGGGTGGAATTTGCACAGCTGAAGATGTAGCCCAGTACCAAGCATTAGGTGTTACTGCGGTGCAGGTTGGGAGCGCTTACTTACTGTGTGAAGAAGCTACGACAAGCACATTACATCGTGAAGCATTAAAAACAGTTTCGCCAGATTCAACTGAATTGACGACTTTGTTTTCTGGTCGTCCGGCGCGAGGAATACGTAATCGAGTGATGCAACAGTTAGGAGCGATGCCAGAGCAAGCGCCACCTTTTCCTTATGCGTCAATTGCGATGACGGCATTGCGCTCAAAAGCGGAAGCAAATGGCGACAGTGGCTTTACGCCGCTTTGGTGTGGTGAGCGCTTTATTGCCAGAGAAGGCATTAACGCTAAGCAAATTACTGAATTATTAATGCAAGGTTGGCAATCTTGAGTGATACCCAATTACTTCCGCTAGGTGATAGTTATCATCAGCTTGCCAGTGAGTTTCGTCATAAGCTTGCTGGGCAATGCATAATTAAGCGTTATGCTAAAGGTGATGTTCTATTGCAACAAGGCAATCAACAAGATGCGGGTTATTTGATTGTTTCTGGCGTACTTGCGGCAATACATGCATCAGAGCTGGGCTCAGAAAAGTGCAAAGAGTTTTATTTTCAAGATGAGTTTGCACTGCTCTATGGCAACTGGTTGACCAAAACTAATGCGTTTTACCAGCTTAAAGTGATACGAGATGCTGAGCTTATTAAAGTACCTTTGGCTTTACTTGATGGCCCTGATTGGCAAGAATTAAAACATAGGTTAATTACTCAGCAGTTATTATTTAAGGAGGCAAAAGAAGCCTTTTTACTACTTAATACGCCAGAGCAAAGGTATCAGTATCTGCTGGATAATAAACCGCATTGGCTTTCGCAATTGAGTTTAAGTGAGGTTGCTATGTATTTAGGGATCTCAGCTATTTCTTTATCACGAATTAGAGGGCGTCTTAACTTAAGTTAAGGTGTGGCAAAACGGTGAACATTACACTGCTGGTTTTTCAGGAGTCGTTATGTTTATTTTATCCCAGTGCTTAGTTGCAATCGCTACATTACTCGATTTAGCATCTTTTCAATTTAGGCAAAGGCACGTTATTTTAGCCTGTTTGTTTAGTTCGGTATTACTCACATCAGTTCACTTTTTGCTACTTGATAATTTAAGTGCCGCAAGCTTAATGCTAATAGCGGCAGTGCGCTATGCATATTGTATTTTTGCTCGTAAAACCTGGGTGATGGTTACTTTTATGTTGGTAAGTATTACCGCTGTGAGCCTAACTTGGTATAACTGGGTAAGTTTTATTGCCTTAGTTGCAACTTTAATTCAAACCTACGCGTCGTTCCAAGGCAAAGACCTATCATTAAGGCTTATGATGGTTCTTGGTACACTGTGTTGGATAACACATAATGCGATCATGTATTCCCCAGTCGCAGTGGTAATGGAAACGGTATTTCTATTGAGTAATTTATTAGGAATATGGCGCTACTACGCTTCGCCTAAGGCTGTATAAGTATTAAAAGGCGTTAGCACGGTATAGTAAAATATACCGTGCTTTTATAGCAAAATAAGCTTAAAGCGTGTTGGCAATCAGCTTGAGTAAATAAGTTTCGCGCTGTATCGATAATCCCTGTTTATCACTCATTGCCATAGTTGTTTCATTGTGTGCTATGGCATCAAATATGTTTACCCATTTGGGTTGCATACCGTTTTGAACTTCGTAGTGTTCCATTTTTGGATCTGCAAATTCATCACTTATTTCACAAAAATAACAGTAAGATTTTATATGCACACAATCAAAATCATCTTTGTACCAAGGCCTGATCTCTTCGTATAAACCAAGGGGATGTTTAATCTTTATTTGTTGCGCGCCAGTTTCTTCATGAAGCTCTCTGAGTAGCCCTTGCTCGATAGATTCACCGTCATCGATACCACCGCCAGGTAAGCTGTAGTCATCATAACGGGCGGTATATAAAAGTAGTACTTGTTCACCTTTCAATACAATAGCTCGTGCTGTGTTGCGAATAAACACACTACCATACTGTTCACTTAAACTTGGGTGGAGTACTTTTTTTAATAACTTCATGTGCCATAAAACTTCTTGTATTTAATCAAATACAGCTTAATTTAATATTTGAGTTGTTACTATAGCGTGTAAATGATATTAGATTTATTTTTTTACCCCAAAATGGAACTTGTTGGGGTAAAATGCCGGAATAAATAACTGCATATGCACTCTATGTGTAGTATTTTCTTTTCAGAAAAACTTTGCGTAGAATGATGAAAAAAGCTTAGGGAATTAATATGTTGAATGTACTTTTGGTTGATGATGACAGTGAATTTAGTGATGTTGTTTGTCACATCGTTGAATTCCTTGGGCATAACATTAATACTGCTGCCAATCTTGCCGAAGCTGAGCAATGGTTTGAAAATAATACGTTTGACCACGTCTTTTTAGATTTTATGTTACCAGACGGCAGTGGTTTACACTTACTCGAACACCTAAAAAAAATAGGTCAATCTCCGCGAGTTACGCTTATTTCTGGTCACCCATCAGTAAAAGGTAAATTAGCCGAGATGTGTGAAGCTAATGTGGGGCATTTGGTAAAGCCGCTACAACGCGAAGACATTGAGCGTGTTTTAAACCCTAAAAAAGCGTCTGATAAGAAAAAGTCAGCACCTTCAATTAAGCGTCATTTTGGCACCTTAATCGGTGAGTCAGAAGTGATGAAAAAACTCTATACTATGATTGAGCGTGTGGCAGCAACATCAGCCAATGTGATGTTAATGGGCGAAAGTGGTGCCGGTAAAGAGGTTGTTGCGCAGGCTATTCATAACGCAACCGAGTGCGATGGTCCACTCGTGGCTACCAACTGCGGCGCATTTTCAAAAGAGCTGATTGGTAGCGAACTTTTCGGTCATGAAAAAGGCGCGTTTACAGGTGCGATAGCGCGTAAAGAGGGTGTGTTTGAACAAGCTGCTGGTGGTACGTTGTTTTTAGATGAAGTCACCGAAATGCCGATTGATATGCAGCCAAACTTATTACGTGTGCTTGAGAGCAAAAAAGTAACCCGAGTGGGCGGTACAAAAGAGCAAGCGGTGAATTGTAGGGTTATTTCTGCGACCAACCGTACTTTAACAGATCTTGCGCAAAACAATGTTATTCGTGAAGATATTTACTTTCGTTTAGCGGTATTCCCTATTGATATTCCACCGCTACGTGAGCGCAAAGAAGATATTCCACTGCTTGCGAATGCCTTTTTAGAACAACTCAATGAAGAAAATGGCACTGACTTTAAGTGGCAAGCAAGCCAGTTAAAAGAGCTTGAGGCTCATGATTGGCCTGGTAACGTGCGTGAGCTTCGCCATGCAATACATCGCGCTTTTATTATGAGCGATCCTAAAGGTACGGCAATTGTTTTACCTGAGTCATTAGAGTCTCCATTCTCGAAAGTAAATAAAGAAACACAAAACAACCAAGTAATGGCAGGACAAACCATTGAAGAGGTGGAAAAAGAACTGATCCACGCGACATTGGATAAAGTACAAGGAAATAAAACAATTGCTGCCCAGATGTTAGGGATCAGCACAAAAACACTCTACAACCGTTTAAATGCTTACGGAGGCATTGGCGAATACAAATAATAAAGGATAGCTATGAATAATGACGAGTCTTTACGTAAGTTAGTCCATGATGCACGCGCACCATTGAATCGTATTTCAATGAATGCAGAGCTAGTTAAGCTTGTATTAGAAAATGATATGCCAAAGCAAAAAGCACTTGATGCACTTGATAAAATAATTGCTAACTGCCAACAGTGTAGTGAGCAATTACAATTAATTAGTGATACCCACGCTAGTGAGTAACGGAAAGCAAATGCAAAGAAAAAAACAGAAGGGAAAAATCACCATTAGCTGGGCGAGCTTTATCGCTGTCGTGCTGTGCATTGTGGTTGCAAACGCTATATTAGCTATTAATAGTATTCGCTCATTAACTGAGATCCAGAGCAGTCTAGATAATACCAACTCTCTAAATACAGCTATTGAACGATTACACTTGTCTGTTGTTCAAGCTGAGTCAGGGCAGCGTGGCTATTTGCTTACTGATCGTGAGGATTACTTAATGCCATACAATGATGCAATTGCCTCAATGCAAGCACAAATAATGCTGGTGAAAAGTCTTCATTCGGAAATACCGGGACAAGCTGATCGTATCGCAAGGATGATTTATTTAGTCAATGATAAAGTTGCTGTGATGACCAAAACCACAGATCTTGCATTGGCTAATAAAGATATAAAAGCCCGCCAATTGTTACTTACAGATAAAGGACGCGATTTATACAAAGAGATACGCACAGCCGTTGATGAAATCCAGATGCGGGAGCTTAATTTTAAAATAGAGTTATTTTCTGAGCTTTTAGAAATTAAGAACGAAGCAAAGTTAACTTTTGCAATTACTGCTGTTACAAGTACCTTATTGCTGATCGGTATGTTTGTTTTAACACGCATTAACGCTCGTAATGCAGCAAAATATAGAGCTGATCTAGAAGAACAGAATGAAAATTTAGCTGTAAAAGTAGCAGAGCGTACTCAAGAGCTAACCATCTATTCAGATGAATTAAGTCGTTCTAACAGAGAGTTGGAAGAGTTTGCCTTTGTAGCAAGCCACGACTTACAAGAGCCGCTGAGAAAAATTCAAGCATTTAGCGACCGTCTAGAAAAAATGTTTAAGGATGATCTCGGCGAAAAAGGCATTGATTATATTAACCGTATGAAAAATGCGGCGCAGCGTATGTCTAACCTTATTAATGACTTACTTGAGTTTTCTCGAGTTACTACGCGTGGCAAAGACTTTGTAGATACCGATTTAAATAACGTTGTAAATGAGGTATTAGATGACCTTGAGATCGCTATTAAAGAGTCAGAATCAACTGTTAATTTAGAGCCACTTCCTCATATTCAGGCTGATCCGAGCCAAATGTTGCAGCTATTTTTAAATATTCTTTCGAATGCCATTAAATTTAGACGCGAGAATGTGCCGCCAGTCATAAACATTAATTACCAGCGAACTCAAGAGTTTAGCCAAGCTCATAATAGCGAGGTCGAGTGGGAGATCATTACTATTTCGGATAACGGTATTGGTTTTTCTGAAGAGTACCTAGAAAAAATATTTGTTCCGTTTCAGCGTTTACACGGGCGTTCACAATATAAAGGCACAGGTATTGGCCTATCGGTTTGTCGACGAATTGTAGAGCGTCACGGTGGCGAAATTTTTGCGAGTAGTCGCGTAGGTGAAGGTGCAAGCTTTACTATTAAATTACCTGTGGAAACATCCCTTTTCACATTACAAGGAGAGGCATAATGCCATTTAATAAAGTTAAACCAATTACCATTTTAATGGCCGATGATGATGAAGATGATCGTTTATTAACACAAGATGCTCTAGCTGAGAGCCGTGTTTTAAACGAGTTATATTTTGTTGAAGATGGCGTGGAACTACTTGAGTACCTTGAACGCAAAGGTAAGTTTAGCGAAAAAGAAAGTTCACCAAGGCCTGGCTTGATCTTACTAGATTTAAATATGCCACGAATGGATGGCCGTGAGGCGTTACAAGCAATCAAGACAAACCCTAATTTAAAAGGCATTCCGGTTGTGATTTTAACTACATCAAAGCAAGAAGAAGATATGGTTAAAGGTTACGATTTAGGGGCGGCTTCTTACATTACAAAACCGGTCACTTTTGAGGGATTAGTTGAGCTGATGAAGACGCTTGGTAAGTATTGGGTTGAATTTGTAGAGCTGCCAACACCACTCAATGATTAAAGGATAATACATGTTAGATAAGGTAACCCGCTTACTCTTGGTTGAAGACGATGAAGATGATTATATTCTCACTTGTGATTACTTGGAGCAATTGGGTTCCCATACCTTTGATGTAGAATGGTTAAGCTGCCCCGAACAAGCCATTAGTGTACTGAGCGAAAACAAACATGATATTTGTTTGTTAGATTATCGTTTAGGTGCCTCTGATGGCTTAGAAGTGCTCAAACGGGCTGTTGCAAACGGTTTTCGTGGGCCGATTATCATGCTTACGGGGCAATCAGATGAAGCCCTTGATTCTGCGGCACTTGATGCTGGTGCGGTTGATTACCTCGTAAAAAGCGAGATGAATTCAAGCCGCTTTGCCCGTGCTATTCGTTACGCCTTAGCTCGCCGAGATGTTGAAGATGAGCGAGTTGAACGATTAAAAGCGGAAGCAGAAAATCGTTCTAAAGACCGCTTCTTGGCACATTTGAGCCATGAGTTACGTACACCGCTTTCATCCATTTTGGGTTACACCGAGCTGCTAATGCAGAGCGAAAAGAATCGGCATTTAAATAATGAACTTGGGGTCATTTATAGAAATGGCAAACACTTGCTAAGTTTACTTAATGATGTGCTCGACTTATCGAAAATTGCCGCCGATAAACTTGAACTAAATTGCAGTGATGTTAATTTTGATAGCCTTATGGCTGATGTGTATACCTTAATGCGCGTCTCAGCCTTGGATAAAGGCTTAAAACTCAAATTTGAGTCACAGCAAGCCTTGCCATTGATTATAAATACAGATGCCACACGGCTAAGACAAATTTTAATCAATATTATCAATAATGCGATTAAGTTTACCAATCAAGGCGAGATAGTCGTGCGCGCATGGACTGCTTGGGTCAATGAGCGAGAAATGCTATTTTTCAGTATCAAGGACACAGGCCTTGGTATTCCTCATGAAAAGCAGGCACTGATTTTTAAACCCTTTGAACAGATTGCCGATGTTGAGTCGAGGGATGTAGGTGGTGCAGGCCTTGGTCTTGCGATTTGCGCCGAATTATTAGCTCGTATGCAAGGCTCAATTGAGCTTGAATCAACCTTAGGGGAAGGGTCTGAATTTATCTTATCTATATACCCTGGCAATATTCGTGAGGTTGAACGACAGGTATTGAGTTTCGATTCAAGCCCTGATTGTCAGCAAAAGTTAAGTACACTTTCAACTTCAGGGAGAGTGTTGGTTGTTGATGATTTAAAAGACCTACGAGTTCTCGTTGGACACATGATCACTAGCACTGGGGCAGATGTAGAGTTTGCTGAAAATGGTAAGCAGGCTATCGAGAAAGTGGCCAGTGCAGAGCAAGCAGGCAAACCTTTCGATATTGTGTTTATTGATTTACATATGCCGGTTATGGGTGGCAAAGAAGCCACCATTGAGCTTAGGAAAATGGACTATCAGGGGCCTATCATCGCGCTTACTGCCGCAACAATGAAAGGTGTAAAAAGTGAGCTTAGTGCGCTTGGTTTTAATGACATGATAGCCAAACCTGTTGATACTGGATTACTTTATCAAGTGCTCAATCATTATATTTGCCAAGGTAAAATAGAACCTGTTGTTGCTCGGGAGGATTCCCTCGCATTGACTCAGCAAAGTACACGTTATTTATTGGTTGAAGATGATGGTGATGCCGCACAAATAACCCAGCTATTACTTGAAAGTTTGGGGGTTGAAACCGTCATTGCCGATAGTTGTGCTGCTTGTATGGATATTCTTCACGATGATCAACGCTTTGATAAAGTGCTGTTAGACATGCACTTGCCAGACGGTGAAGGTCTTGATTTGGCAGCTAAAATTAACCAAGAGTATGCGGGGTTAGCTTTAGTGGTAGTGAGTGGTGCTGAGCCTGATCCTGAAAAAATGAAACAGCTTGATATTGAACAAGTGCTATTAAAACCTATTAATTTAGGGATACTCAGCGAGCTTATAACGCACTGATAGAGTGCCTAACTATAAGCTCTGGTTCAAATAAAGTCTGTAATGACGGGGTTTGCTTTTGATAAACCTGATTCAGGATCCAGTTAGCCGCCATTCTGCCCATTTCTTCAATCGGGTAGTTTATGGTACTCAGTTGAGGGTAAACATGGCGAGTAAAAAACACATTATCGTATCCCATAATAGATAACTGTTTAGGGAGTGTAAGCCCTAATTTTCTTGCACTTGCCATAGCGCCAACAGCCATTTCATCGTTGGCACAAATTAAAGCACTAAATGGTTTGCCATGTTGATGCAATGCCGCAAGCCCTTCAAAGCCACTCGATTCCATGAAGTCACCTTGATATAGCAACTCTTCATCAAAAGGAACACCAAACTCAGCAAGCGCTTGCTTGTGACCTTCTAAACGGTCTTTGGCGTCTTGCTTCCATAATGGGCCACTAATATATGCTATCTGCTTGTGGCCTTTTTCTAATACATATTTGGCAGCAAGGTAACCGCCTTTTATATTGTTAAGTAGTATACAACGATCACTTAGCTGACTAATGTAGCGGTTGATCAGAACAAATGGAATACGGCCTTTACTAAGTTTAATTAGGTACTCATCACTAACAGCTTCTACGTGTAAAATAAGCCCATCACAATTGCGGCTTATTAAAAACTCAATACCTTGTTTTTCGCGTTCTTCATCACTATGGCCAGCTGCAATAATGAGGTGTTTGCCTTGATTTCGAAAAATGTTTTCAATACCACTCATCATTGGGCCATAAAATGGACCTTGTAATTCAGAGACCAGTAAGCCAACACTGTTTGAGCAATTTGATGCCAATGACTGTGCAATTGAGTTGGGGCGATAGCCTAACTCACTCATTGCAGCTGTCACTTTTTTACGAGTAGCGTCACTGACATTGGCATTGTTATTCATTACTCTTGAAACTGTAGCAAGTGAGACTCCTGCAAGTTTCGACACCTCGTAAATGGTGGCCATGTTTGTCCTTTTAAAAAACCAAGTTATTGTTTATGTTGCGATGATAAGTCTGCACTAATCTGCTCAACAGTTTGATTATCAAGAATATACATTTTCATGATAAATGCGACAAGCATACTACCTATTGCTGGGTAAAGGGTAAATGAAATCAAAATACCTGATAATGTTGTCTCGCTAAGCTCTGCGTTAGCCTCATAGCCATAAAAAGCCAATAGCCAGCCCGCAATTGCTCCACCTAGCGCCAACCCTAACTTAATGAAAAACACCACACTAGCATATACTAATCCTGTTAAGCGCTCGCCAGTTTTCCATTGCCCGTAATCGATGGTATCAGCCATTTTAGCCCAAAGTAGCGGGGTTGCCATTTGGGTGAAAAAGCACCAAAAGAAATAGATAACAAATGCCAACACAATCTGCTCGCTAGGCAACCAAAATGCAATACAGCTGATAACAGCAGAAATATATTGTAAGCGTATGTATGCTGTTTTCTTGTCTACTCGCTTGCTTAGAGGGTTAGCACATGCACATCCAAGGATATTGCCTATCATGCCAATGGTTACAAAGTAGGTCACCAAATCAGCCTCGCCAAGTACATACTTAACATAGTAAATTGCTAAGGTAGTACGCAAAACCATACTGGTTAGTAGCATTACTGCGGCAAAACACAGTACTTTAAAAGGACTATTTTGCCATAATGTATTGAAACGATTTTTCCAACTAAGCGAAGCATTGTTGTGTGCTGAAACTCGTTCTGTAGTGTAGCGAAAACAAATTAAAAATAGCACCACACCTAAGCCGCTCATCAGTGCCATTGTTAGCTGATAGCCCGTCGCGTTATCACCTTTGCCTAGCCAGTTAACTAGGGGCAAAGTACATGCACTCACAATTAACCCACCCAGCATACCAAAGACAAAACGGTATGATTGAATTGATACTCGCTCTTTCGGATCGCTACTTAACACGCCACCTAACGCTGAATAGGGAATATTAATAGCGGTGTAGACCAGCATCAACAAAGTGTAAGTAACAAACGCATAAACTACTTTGCCTGATTCAGGTAGGTCAGGGGTGGTAAAGGTGATCATACTGATCACCCCAAATGGTAAGGCAAGCCAAAGCAAGTAAGGGCGGTAGCTTCCCCACTTAGTGCGGGTCGCATCGGTTAGAGCCCCCATTAATGGATCGGTAATAGCATCGACAACTCTCACCACCAAAAATAAGGTGCCGACAACAGCAGGCGATATACCAAAAATATCTGTATAGAAAAACGTTAAGAATAACATCACTGTTTGAAAGATAATGTTACTTGCTGTATCGCCTAATCCGTAGGCTATCTTTTCTTTTTTTGTCAGCATGTGTGCTCTCGTGTGTTGTTATTTTTATCGTTGTCTTAATAATTCACGATATTGTTTTGCGCTTTCTTTCAAAATACGCTGCTGGCTATCATAGTCAATATACACTAACCCAAAGCGTTTCTCGTAGCCATACGCCCACTCAAAGTTGTCCATTAAGCTCCAAGCAAAGTAACCTTGAATATTAACGCCTTGACGAATTGCTGCACAAACTGCATTTAAATGAGTGTGATAATAATCGACTCGCTCAACATCATACACTTCACCATTGTTGAGTGTATCAGCCATAGCTGCCCCATTCTCAGTTATGTACATTTTAGGCAAATCGTATTGCTGGTGCAGTGATACAAGCAGTTCAGTTAAGCCTTGCGGATAAACCTCCCAGCCCATATCGGTTACACGTACATTGGCTAAACTTGCTTCTTCAAACCAGCCATCTGGGGTGTTTTTGTAGTGTATGCGGGTATAATAATTAACACCAATAAAGTCGACTGCTTGGCTAATAATCGCCATGTCGTCAGCAAGTATTGTAGGTTTAACTTCGTCTGCTAACTGATCAAATAGCGGAGGATAGCATCCGTCTAGTACGGCTTTTATATACCATTGATTATGATACTGATCAGCAAGCTCTGCGGCTTTGCTATCGGCAGCAGTTAGCGGATAAGTAGGGCTGAAGTTTAGCACGATACCGGCTTCTGTATTTGGGCAGTTTTCACGTAAAACCTGCATAGCTAGGCCATGGGCAAGTAATAGGTGATGAGCTGCTTGTCGGCCTGCCAGTTGTGATTTTACACCTGGTGCATGCACACCTACTTCGTAACCTAAATAAGCACTACAGAATGGCTCGTTTAAAGTTGCAAATGAGTCTACAAGATGACCGAGATGTTCAGTAACTAGCTCAGTATATTCTCTAAATTTGTAAGCTGTATCACGGTTTAACCAACCACCTTGATCTTCAAGATACTGAGGTAAATCCCAGTGATATAAAGTGACGTAGGTTTTGATGTTGCGCGCTTTTAAAGCCGTTAGCAACTCAAGATAAAATGCCATACCTTGTTTGTTTGCAGTCCCATCTTGATTCATGACTCTTGGCCAAGAAATTGATAAACGGTAAGCATCGACGGCTAAATCGGCAATCATTTCGACGTCTTTTTGCCAGTGAGCTATGTGTTCACAAGCGTTGTCGCCATTACTTTGATCTGCAATAGCTCCTGGTTTTTCACAAAATGTGTCCCAAATACAATCAAGTCGAGTGTCGCGGGCGCCTTCGATTTGAAATGACGCTGTCGCTACACCAAAAGTGAATTCAGGTTTAAGCAAAAACGAATCAGGCAAAAGAGAAATAGATTTATACACTGAAGAGTCATCCTTCGCATTGATAATGTAAGGCTGCCAAAGGCATAGACAGTCTATCTGTAAGCGCTTACATTTTTATTGTAAATAAATTGCTAATTATATTTAATATGATATAAATGTAAGCGCTTACATTTGATGTTGCAACATTTTTCGCTATTTGTTGTTAGTAGTTTAGTTCTGGATATGCTGTAACAAACTGATAAATATAATTAACTAGAGATAAAATTATGGCTCATGTATCAACGCCTGTTGCGGCTTCAGCTAGCCAAGCTGATATGCCTAAGCAACACTTTGCACTGGCATCATTGACCACGTTATTTTTCATGTGGGGGTTCATAACGTGTTTGAATGATATTTTAATCCCTTACTTAAAAGGTATGTTTTCGCTTAACTACACGCAAGCCATGTTGGTGCAGTTTTGCTTTTTTGGTGCTTATTTTGTGATGTCTATCCCCGCGGGTAAATTGGTCAGCCGTATTGGTTACCAGTTTGGTATTGTTGTGGGCTTGGTGGTTGCCGCCATTGGTTGTGCCTTGTTTTATCCTGCTGCAGTAGCACATGTTTACGAATTATTTTTACTAGCATTATTCGTGCTTGCATCGGGTATTACTATTTTACAAGTATCTGCAAACCCTTACGTGAGTGTCCTTGGCCCACAAAAAACCGCGTCATCTCGATTAACGATGACACAAGCTTTCAACTCACTTGGTACTACCGTCGCTCCTATCTTTGGTGGTTGGCTAATTTTATCTGAAGTCAGTCATGCAACCGCAGAGCAAGTAAAGTTACCTTATTTGTTACTGTCATTAAGCTTATTAGTTCTTGCCGTTATTTTTGCTTTTTTAAAGCTGCCTAAACTAGGTAGAGAAAGTGATAATGAAGCTGCACATCAAGACTTAGAAGATTTTGTTGACTTAGGCAGTGTGTGGAAATACCGCCATTTAATTTTAGGTGCAGTAGGTATTTTTGTTTATGTGGGTGCTGAAGTTGCTATTGGTAGTTTTTTAGTTGGTTTTTTAACTTTAGATAATATTGCTGGTTTAGCTGAAAAAGAAGCCGCTCACTATATTAGTTATTATTTTGCCGGTGCGATGGTTGGCCGTTTTATTGGCGCTGCTGTGATGCAAAAATTTGATGCGGGCAAAGTGCTTGCGTGTCATGGCTTACTTGCTGTGGTGTTAATTGTGATCGCAATGACAGGTGAAGGCAGCCTGGCTATGTGGGCGATTCTTTTAGTTGGGCTTTGTAACTCAATTATGTTCCCAACTATTTTTAGCCTTGCGCTTCATGGCCTAGGTAAATACACCTCAAAAGGTTCTGGTATTTTGTGCTTAGCGATTGTTGGTGGCGCAATTATTCCATTATTGCAAGGTGTTATGGCTGATGCTATTGGCGTGCAACTGGCGCTCTTTCTACCTATCGCATGCTACCTATACATTACTTATTTTGCGCTAGTTGGCTCAAAAGTATCAACTCAGACTTCAAAGGTGTAAATATGAAATTGAAAAATACATTCACCCTCGGCTCTTTAATGATTGCAAGTATGGGGCTGTTAGGTTGTGCTGAGCAAGAAGTAACAGTTAAAGAAAAAGTGAAGCAAGAAATCTGGCCACATATTGAAACCGGGATCGCTGAAGACCCTGAGCTTGAAGCTAAGATTGCGAAGATGTTAGCCGGTATGACGCTTGAGCAAAAAATTGCACAAATGATCCAACCTGAAATTCGCGATATTACCGTTGAAGATATGCGTAAATACGGGTTTGGTTCTTACCTTAATGGTGGTGGTGCATTCCCTAATAACGACAAACATGCCAAGGCTTCTGATTGGATTGATTTGGCTGAAAAAATGTATCAAGCCTCAATTGATGACTCATTAGATGGCAGCAAAATTCCAACTATGTGGGGCACCGATGCAGTACATGGTCACAACAATGTGATTGGCGCTACATTATTCCCTCATAACATTGGTTTAGGGGCAACAAATAACCCTGAGCTAATTGAGAAAATTGCAGCCGCTACAGCACAAGAAGTAATGGTGACGGGCATTGATTGGGTGTTTGCACCAACAGTCGCCGTTGTTCGTGACGATCGTTGGGGCCGTACTTACGAAGGCTACTCTGAAGACCCTGAAATCGTTAAAGCTTATTCAGCAGCCATCGTAAAAGGCTTACAAGGAGCTGTTGATAAAGATTTTCTGTCTGATAAACGCGTGATCAGTACTGTTAAACACTTTTTAGGTGATGGCGGTACAGAAGGGGGCGATGACCAAGGTAATAACACCGCGTCTGAACAAGAGTTATTCGAAATTCATGCACAAGGCTATGTTGGTGGTTTAGGTGCAGGTGCACAAACCGTGATGGCGTCATTTAACAGCTGGAATGGCGAGAAAATTCACGGTAGTAAATACCTACTTACTGATGTGCTAAAAGGTAAAATGGGCTTTGATGGCTTTGTCGTCGGCGATTGGAATGGTCACGGTCAAATTCCTGGTTGTAACAATGCAGATTGTGCGCAAGCTGCAAATGCAGGCCTTGATGTGTATATGGTTCCAACAGATGCATGGAAACCATTATATGAAAACTTAATTAAGCAGGTTAAGAACGGCGAAATTGCGCAAAGTCGTATTGATGATGCGGTTACCCGTATTCTTCGTGTAAAAATGCGTGCAGGCTTATTTGATAAGCCAAGCCCTGCTAAGCGCCCGCTTTCTGGTAAAACAGAGATCATTGGCAGTGCAGAGCATCGCGAAGTTGCAAAACAAGCGGTACGTGAATCACTGGTTCTTCTGAAAAATAAACAGCAGCTGTTACCATTATCACCAAAAGCCAATGTACTAGTTGCTGGTTTAGGTGCAGATAATATTGGTATGCAGTCAGGTGGTTGGACTATCACATGGCAGGGGACAGGCAATGACAATAGTGACTTCCCTGGTGGTACTTCAATTTTTGATGGTATTAAAAAGACCGTTGAGCAAGCCGGTGGCCAAGTTCAGTATGATCTAAATGGCGAATTTGAAACTAAGCCAGATGTAGCGATTGTCGTGTTTGGTGAGCAGCCATATGCTGAAGGTAATGGTGATTTAGATAACCTTGAATATCAGCGTGGTAATAAAACAGATCTAGCCCTACTTAAAAAGCTAAAAGAAGCGGGTATTCCTGTGGTATCGCTATTTATTAGTGGTCGCCCAATGTGGGTGAATGCAGAGCTAAATGCCAGTGATGCGTTTGTTGCAACTTGGCTGCCAGGTAGTGAAGGTGACGCCATAAGCGATGTGCTTTTTAAAAATGCAGATGGTTCAATCAATCATGACTTTAAAGGTAAGCTGTCATTCTCATGGCCAAATGATCCAATCGGCAATCAAAACCGTGGCGATAAAGATTACGCACCACTTCTGCCATACGGCTTTGGTTTAACATATGAAGATGAGAATACCCTAGCTGACAATCTTGATGAAACTTCTCAGGTGACAAGTGAACTTGAAGATCTAGTAATGTTTGAGCGAGCAATTAAGTCGCCTTGGTCACTTCAGTTGCAAAGTGGCAGTGAATTGCAAGCAATGACGAGTAGTCGAGCTGCTGTAAATGCAGTAAGTGTAAAAACCTTTGATAAAGACGTACAAGAAGATGCTCGTGCCATTAGTTTTAACGGTAAAGAGCCTGCATCAGTGCGTTTAGTGGCTGCGTTTCCGTCAGATTTACGCTCGTACGTTGAGAAAAATGGTCAACTTGAGATGTTAATTAAAGTGGATAAAGCGGCTGATGCTCCTTTAATGTTAGGTATGCAATGTGGTGAAAACTGTGAAGGCCAGTTTGATATTCGCGAGCGACTAGCAGACACGGCCGAATGGCAAACTATTTCTGTAAATTTAGCTTGTTTTGCAGATAAAGGTGTCAATCTAGCGCAGGTATTTTCGCCTTGGCAGTTGGCAACCGACGGAGCATGGCAGGTGTCGATTGCTCATTTAAGCGTTGGTGTGACCGATAACCAAGAATTGACGAATACTTGTAAGTAACAACTCCTCCCTTACGTCCTTTTGGTTAACAGGTAACATACTGCCTGTTAACCACTTTCTCTTTATCAAGAGCTTTACTCTGCTAGATAGTTTAGTACTGTTGTCTTTCATCTTCAGTTAGAATTACTCAATGATATACGTGTTTGCCTAAGTTTTACTAAAAAGGATCTGGTTATGCATTCAGTAAAATTAGCCTCTGAAGAATTTACACCGAGTAAGATTGTCTGCGTTGGACGCAATTACGCCGAGCATATTGCCGAGCTAAATAATGAAACTCCTACCAGCATGGTATTGTTTGTGAAACCTAATAGTGCAATTTCGCAACAGCTCCATGCCGAGCATAATGGTGAAGCTCTACATTATGAAACTGAGCTTTGCTTTCTGATAAAAAATAAACAGTTGGCTGGAGTTGGATTAGGTCTCGATTTAACTAAGCGCTCGTTACAAAGCGCATTAAAAGAAAAGGGATTACCTTGGGAGCGTGCAAAAGCCTTTAATGGCGCAGCGCTATTTACTGAGTTTGTTAGTTGTGATGAAGCTTTGGCGTATCAATTTAATTTGCAAATAGATGGTAAGGAAGTGCAGTTTGGTGATACTCAGCTAATGCTGCATGATGCACAGCAAATTTTATCCGAAATTAGTGAGTTCATGGATTTAGAAGATGGTGACATCATCATGACCGGCACCCCTAAAGGTGTAGGTAAGGTAACCTCAGGCGCTATATTTAAGGTGACTTTGCAGGCGGCTGAGCAGACTCTTTTGAGCCATCAGTGGCAATCACGTTAAGCGGCTCTAAAATATAACGCTGATAATGTGACGAAAACTCAGGAAAGCTTTGCTCTAGCCAAATGCGTTGGCTAAGTTGATATTTTTCATCAGCCAAAATCTTATTTTTTAGTACAGTGTTTATTTTTGCTAAAACTTTTTCGGCGTAATTGTTTGGTGCACTAGATGAGCAACCTATTGCACCGAATATCTTATTTTTTTCAGGGATATTTACGGCCAATTTTTGAATATTCTTTTGGTTTTTCTGATTGTAGTAATCAGCAACAAAAGGGTATTCAATGGTGTAATCAATATAGCCATGCTCAAGCTGGGAAAGCAGTGCGTAATTAGCATTACTACCAGTACTACTTAGTGCAGCACTCTCGTAGAGCTTTGTATTAATTGCAATAGTGTCTATCAGGTTACCGAACTTACGAGCATCATTTTGACCATAAATGAAGTTGGCATCGGTCAGTAAAGAAATTAATGAGACTGGGTTGCCGTGTTTTTGCGTAATCTTTACTGCGGTGTCAGGGGTACTTAAAACACTAAATGGAGGATAGACCGTCGTTGGAATCGAGTAGGTTGCGCGATTGGTCTTTTCCTCACGGTGGATCATACAGGCATAACACGCCATATGGCCTTCATCGAGGTATTTACTGCCTCTTTTTTGCGGCAACATCACCTTGGTGTGTTTAATCTCTGGTAAGGCTTCAATCAACATATCGGTGATTTCGTTGCACAAGCCGCCATACGGGTTAGCTTGGCTTTTCTCTATATAGAATGGTTTACCATCATTTTCAAGCCAAGTAATTGAAAGTTGTTCTGAGGCACAAGTGATTGGGGTAAGCAATATACCAGTAACAATGCATAATACTTGTTTTACGTATTTACTCATCGATAACCCAAATACTAAAGTACTGTTAATAACTATACACTAAAGTATGGATAAATTTGTAGATAAAACTTTAAAACAATAAATAAGTGCTAGTGAGTCTACTGAAGGTAGACTCACTAATATTTTAGAAGATAGCTTAGAATGGCATCGGATAGCGGTTAAATACGTCAGCGATTTTATCGTTAGCTTCATCGCTTAATGGCACCGAGAAAGCATCGATATTTTCTTTTAACTGCGCCATCGATGTTGCACCAATAATCGTTGAACTCACACCATCTACTTGATTACACCAAGCAAGCGCGAGCTGTGAAGGCGTTAAATTAAAGGCGTTAGCAATTTCAACATATTCAGCAATTGCAGCTTGCGATTGTGCTGTGTCTCTAAATAGGCCATTACGTTGTACTAGCGTCCAGCGGCTACCTTCTGGGCGCGCACCATTTAAGTACTTACCACTTAACATGCCACCACCCAGCGGTGACCATGGTAGGTAAGCAATATCTTCATGAATACATTGCTCAATCAAATACGGCCAATCTTTGGCATGCAACAAACTAAACTCGTTTTGAATTGATACCATACGCGGAAGGTTATGTTGTTCGCTTAAACGCAGGTACTGGCTAATGCCCCACGGAGTATCATCAGATAAACCACAGTGTTTAATTTTACCTGCTTTTACACAATCATTCAGACCTTCGAGGATATCTAACATGCCAGCGATATTTTGCTCGGTGTCAGCCTCCGAGAAGCGCACTTTACCTGGCCACTGTTTACCAAAGTGTGGCGAAGTACGATTAGGCCAATGTAACTGGTATAAATCGATAACATCAGTTTGTAAGCGTTTGAGTGAAGCATCAACAGCTTCAACTACTGCCTGGCGAGTAATGTCGCCCGCATCGCGTACCCAAGGCAAACCGTTACCTGCAATTTTAGTGGCAATAACAAGGTTATCGCGTTTGTCTTTGTTACGAGCTAACCAGTTACCGATGATCTGTTCTGTTTTACCATAGGTGTCAGGAGAAGGTGGCACTGCATACATTTCTGCAGTATCGATAAAGTTAACGCCTTTATCTAATGCATAGGCGATTTGTTCATCGGCATCGGCTTGGTTGTTTTGCATACCCCATGTCATGCTACCTAAGCAAACACGAGATACATCAATACCACTTCGACCAAGTGGGCTATAAAGCATAATAGATCCTTGTTAATCGCTAGAATGGGCTTTAAGTGCAGCTAATAACTCATCATTTAACTGCGCTTTTTTACCCGTTTTAAAATTAAACATTACCACTTGTGATGAACCAATGGTTGTTACAGCATCTTGGCTTTCACTAAATACAGTGTAATGCATCATAAAACGATCTTGTTCAATGTCACTAATCTTAACACCAACATGCACCGTATCAGGAAATGTTACCGGGCGTTTATAGCGAGCATTGTTTTCGCTGATCACCGGGCCAACACCTGTTACTTGTAAATCTTTAAGAAAACCTAATTGAGTAAAAAAATCGATACGGGCTGTTTCGAAGTAGCGAAAATACACTACATTGTTGACGTGTTGCAGGGCATCCATTTCACCCCATGCAACATTGATTTTTGTTCTGATAGGGTGTTGTTCTATAAACGATTGCATATTAAATCTTCATTGATTGTGAGATAACTTAGGTTAGCAATATGCAGCTTTTAGCTCAAGGTAATTAGAAAGCTCAGTATATTGTGCTAGATTTATAAGTTCACGCTTACGTAAAGTGTGCACTGGTTTAACACACATTGAAGGATCTTAATTATGCAGCAACTCACTTTGAAAGCGGCTAAGTGGATCGCTCTTTTCATCCTCCTTGCGCTCGCTCTGCTGTGTTACAGCATGGGCACAATGTCAGGATTCATCGTCTTAATTGGTGTAGGGTTGCTACTTGAGGCGGCATTCTGGCTGTTTGGAGCACGGCTTGTTAGCCGGAAAAAATCATCACAGCAAACAAACGAGCAAACAAGTTAAATTACCTAGCTTGCACATTCGGGTCGTTTAAATAATAATAACTGTATAAATAAACAGTTGTTGTATGTTAGATGAAAAAATTCATTCATATTGATATGGATTGCTTTTATGCGGCCGTTGAAATGCGTGATAACCCAGCCCTTGCCAATGTGCCACTGGCTATAGGCGGAAATAGTCGTCGCGGGGTTCTTTCTACAGCCAATTATATTGCCCGTAAATACGGTGTGCGTTCGGCGATGTCGAACTACCACGCCAAACAATTGTGCCCCGATCTGGTTATCGTGCCCGGACGAATGCAGGTCTATAAAGAAATTTCTACACAAATTCGCGCTATTTTTGCAAAGTACACTGATCTTATTGAGCCGTTATCGTTAGATGAAGCCTACCTAGATGTAACCGACAGTACCGCATGCAAAGGCAGCGCAACACTGATGGCGCAGCAAATTCGCCAAGAAATCTATAACACCACCGGGCTGACAGCCTCCGCAGGTGTTGCTCCGATTAAATTTATTGCCAAAATTGCCAGTGATGAAAACAAGCCAAATGGACAGTTTGTTGTATTGCCAGAGGAGGTTGATGACTTTTTGGCGAGTTTACCGCTTGGTAAAATTCCTGGTGTAGGTAAGGTGACATTAGAAAAGCTGCAACTGAAAGGGCTTTACACTGGGGCTGATGTGCGCGAGAAAGGGGTTAATTGGATGCAGCAACACATTGGTAATTTTGGCGTGTCTTTATACCAAAAATGTGCAGGTGAATACGTTGGCAAAGTGTCAACTGAGCGAGTACGTAAGTCACTTAGTGTTGAGCATACCTATGAATACAACAAAAATAATTTAGACGAATGTTTAAGCCAGTTACCCCGTTTAATGGAGGAATTAACTCGCCGTCTTGATAAACAGCAATTAAGTAACCGCATCAATAAATTATCGGTAAAAGTAAAGTTTGCCAACTTTGTTGTTACCAGTGCCGATCAAAGCCATCACCAATTAGACGAACGCATTTTTTCTGAGTTAATGAGTAAAGCCTATGAGCGAGGTAACAACCAGCCAGTACGCCTGTTAGGGATAGGTGTCGGAATAAAGAGTCAAGCTCACGAGCATTTTCAGCTGAGTATATTAGACTAAAGGTTAACACCTTGGTGCTTGAAAGTTTGTTAGTGTCTAGTTGGGGTGCTAGGCCTATCTAGTTCAACACCTTAGACAACATTATAACTTAATAAGAGAGATGACTATGCAATCGGTCGTAATCGTGCTGCTCGGAATAGTCGGTATGTTGTTCGGATGGTTCTTTTATTCGAAATTCATCGCCGAAAAAATATTTAAAATGGATGATAATTTTGTCACACCTGCTCATGAACTTGAGGATGGTGTGGATTATGTGCCAACCAACAAAGTTGTGTTATGGGGTCACCATTTCACTTCTGTTGCAGGTGCAGCGCCAATTGTTGGCCCTGCGATTGCCGTATATTGGGGCTGGGTGCCTGCGGTACTTTGGGTGGTATTTGGTACTATCTTTTTTGCTGGTGTTCACGACATGGGGGCTCTATGGGCCAGTGCGCGTAACAAAGGCAAATCAATGGGCGCTTTATCTGAAAGCGTAATTGGTAAACGCACCCGTGCGTTATTTATGATTGTTGTGTTCTTAGTACTGCTGATGGTGAATGCGGTATTTGGTGTGGTAATTGCCAAATCATTTGTATCTCAACCTAACGCGGTATTTCCTGCTTGGTCAGCGATTGTCGTGGCGTTAGTCATTGGTCAGTTGCTACGCCGTAAAGTGTCGTTAATTCCACTTTGTTTAATTGGTGTGGGGATCCTTTATTACACTATTTACCTTGGTAGTAGCATGCCAATTGCATTACCTGATGAAATGTTTGGCTTAAGTGCTAATGCGAACTGGATCATCATCTTATTTATTTATGCGGCAATTGCTTCATTACTCCCTGTATGGATGCTGTTACAGCCACGTGACTTCATCAACGGTATGCAGCTATTAGTGGGATTAGTACTGCTTTATGGTGCGGTATTTATTTCAATGCCTGATATCACAGCGCCTGCTTTCAATACTCAAACGGCGGTTGATACACCAAGTATTATTCCATTGCTATTTGTGACTATAGCTTGTGGTGCGGTATCTGGTTTCCACGGTATTGTGTCTTCAGGTACCAGTTCTAAGCAGCTTAACAAAGAAACCGATGGTCGCTTTGTTGGTTACTTAGGTGCGGTAGGCGAAGGTATGCTTGCGCTTATTACATTGGTTGCAGTAAGTGGTGTTGCACTTGCGGTATCACCAGAAGAATGGCACGAAATTTATAGCCACTTAGGTGCCGGTAGTGTGAGCGCCTTCATTAATGGTGGCGCTAATCTAATTGAAAACGGCTGGGGTATTTCGCAAGAAGTTGCCTCGACATTACTTGCCGTAATGGTGGTATTGTTTGCGGGCACTACGATGGACTCTGGCGTGCGCCTGCAGCGTTATATCATCCAAGAGTGGGGCGATATTTATAATATCAGCATTATTCGTAACGGTATTGTTGCTACACTCATTGCAGTACTTAGCTGTTTATTGCTTGCCTTTGGTGCTGGTGGCGCTGACGGTAGCGGCGGTATGATCATTTGGCCATTATTCGGTTCGACTAACCAAATCCTTGCAAGCTTAACCTTACTGGTTATATCGGTAATGCTTATTAAAGCGAATCGCCCGGCAAAATACACCTTGATCCCAATGAGCTTCGTATTAGTTATGGCGTTCTTTGCTGGGGTTATCAAACTTGGCGAATACTACCAACAAGGTAACTGGTTACTGGTGACACTTGATTTGTTAGTACTGGTTGTGAGTGTTTTGGTTATGCTTGAAGCTTGGTCTGTGATTGTTAAGCATCGTAAAGACTCAGCACACATTACAGAGCAGTAAACTTAGCTTGCCAGCCTTATAGTTAGCTATCTTACTTGGCTGGCAATAGCGCTCTAAATCAATGATAATAAGGTCCTATGTTTCTAACAGCAGGACCTTTTTTATGGCATACCCTCATGCAGTTGCAGCCCCGCAATTAGCGGATGCAAATCACGATGCATTGATTATTATCGGTGATGATTTTTCTTCTTTAGCAGACGCAAGCTTAAGCCAAGCTATTAGCGCTCAACAAGCTGTAGACGCACGTATTGGCAAACAAGTGACATTACTTGTCATTGACTCTAAACGCGTTATTTTAGCCCCTACAGGCCCTCTAAACCGTGATTATGATGATGTACGCCGTTACTTTGACGCGGCAAAGCAAGGTGTACTAGAAGCCAAAGCATCGGGTAGCACTCAGCCTGCTATTTTACTTGCTAATATAAATCAAGACAGCCGTTACAAGCATGCCCTTGAAGTGGCGTATTTAGGTGCTTGCCAAGCACTGTGGCAACCACTTGAAGCACGTGAGTTCCACGGTCAGGCGATTGAACCAATTAGCCAAATTAGCCTAGTGGGCGCAGATGCAGCGATGGTTAAAGCAGTGAATGCCATTGCTGCGGGTCAATATGCTGCACGTGACTTATGTGGTACCGAGCCTGAGCGTATGGCACCACCTCGCTTTGCTGATTATTGCGTTGAGTTATTTGCCGGTAGCAAAGTGTCTGTAGAAGTGATTTCAGATATCAACACTATCGATAAAGATTATCCAATGATGAGCACAGTAGCGCGCGCATCCTACGCTGTTGAGCGTCATCATCCGCGTGTTGTAAAACTAGAGTATGTTCCTGAAGGCGACGTTGAGCGCACCCTAATGTTTGTTGGTAAAGGTTTAGTTTACGATACCGGTGGTGCTGACCTTAAAGTGGGTGGCTTTATGGCAGGTATGAGCCGCGATAAAGGCGGTGCAGCTTCGGTTGCTGGCTTTATGAAATCAGTGGCTGACTTTGCACCAAAAGGCGTAAAAGTGATTGCTTATTTAGCCGTAGTTCGTAACTCAATTGGTTCTGATTGTTTTGTTCCTGATGAAATCATTACCAGCCGTGAAGGCGTTCGCGTTCGTATCGGTAACACAGATGCAGAAGGCCGTTTAGCAATGGGTGACTTACTAAGCGAAATGAAAGATCGCGCTTTAAACGAAGTAAATCCAGAGTTATTCACTGTTGCAACATTAACAGGCCACGCAGCACGTGCGATGGGTCCTTATAGTGCGTATGTTGAAAATGGTCCAGCTCGCGCAGAGAAAATTTCGCGCCAAATTGCTGATTTAGGTGATTTATGGGCAGATGGCGCCGAAGTATCTCGTAGCCGCCGTGAAGATTATGACTTCATTCGTCCTCGCACGTTAGCTGACGATGTATTATCAAGTAACAATGCAGCTTCTGCAGTGACAGCTCGTGGTCACCAGTTCCCAATGGCATTCTTAGCGATTGTTGGTGGTTTAGATAAACATGGCACTGAATCAGCGCAACCATTACCGTATGTTCATATGGATATCGCAGGTAGCGGGGTAGAAGGTGGTGATTGGCAACATGGTAAGCCTACCGCAGCAACAGTAAGCAGCTTATTCGCTCGTTATTGTTTATAAGCTAAAAGCTATAAGTTTTTAGTTTTAAAGGCCCCGCACAGCAGTGCGGGGCTTTTTTGTGGTGCTTAGTTTTAGTGAGTTAGTTGTTTTTTATTGCCAGGTAAATATAACGCAATAAATTAATCTGTTTTTATGGTTTTTTAATTTTTATCTTTTGTTTTAGTTAGTTTTATCTTGTACGCTAAATTTGCAAATGGAATTTTAATATATGGATGTGGCCTTGCTCTTAAATAAGATTTTCTTTTCTATTCATTCGCTTATTTTTATTTAAATTCAAAATTAAAGCTACGTTACTAATTTATTTTTATTGGGATTTATAATGTTTTTTTTGGTTGTTTTTTTCGTGGTTTGGATTTAATGATTTAATGAGAGGTTTATGGTTTATTATAATATTTTTTTTAATTTTTATGTTGCTTAATTGCTCACTATTTGTTTCTGCCAATGAACGACAATCTTGGAGCGTTCTTTCTACAGATGAAGGAGTTACTTTCTCTGTTAATGCTGCTTTTGATCTAAATAAAAGAAGTCTCGATATTAATGACTCTAATGGAGATTTATCCTCACCTGAAAATGTGGTTAGGCTCTATTATAAAAAATTAAAAAATGAAGATTTTGAAGGTGCTTACTCGATTATATATGACCGAGATGGAGGGAGGGAACGATTTAGGGCTGACTTTTTTGGAAATAACTTAAAGATTAAACGTTTGGCAGGGGTAGACAGTTTGACCATTGATTATATTAAAAAGTGGGCAGGGTACTATGTTGTTGATATATCTGTTTTTATTTCAGGTAAGTGGGCGTCTTTAAGGCATGAAGTTGTATGTTATTCAGAATGTAAAATAATATATGATTATTTTGGTGTTAACGAAACCAATGATTTGGTTGATCTGAGCTTTATGACTCTGCTAGAGAGTAAGAAAGTAAATGGAAGTGCTGCATTTAAGTTTAAAAGTAAACCGTTGTCTATTTATATGCCTAACCCTTTCAGTAAGGTGAATGTTAAGAATAGTTTGGTTTTTAATTTAGTTTTAGATGATTTTAATGGTAATTTAGATTTTTCAGAGTGTAACAGTAAAAAAGAGCATAGAATTGAAAGTAAGTTTTGTAGTTTATACATAAGTGCTAAAAATTTAAACGCAGATACTATTGGAATAGTTGATTTTGAGTTTTTGGACTTGATAACAAATAAAACAGGTGATGGTGGTTTCTTTGTAAATGATTATTTTGATGGAAGTGTTAAGTCACATTTTTACTCTGGCTACTCGGCTGTTGGCTTTATTAAGTCGTGGTGTAAAATAGATTTTTTGGGTGTGTTAGATTCCGAATTAACTGAGTTTGTATTTTTTAGACCTATCGATGTAGATGGGAAGGAGTTTCCTATTCAAGTTGTCTCTATAGATAAGGTTAGTGACAAATTATACTATGGAAGTAATTGGGAGGATGCTTATTTGTTTTTTTATAATGATATATTTTCATCAGAGATTGATAAAATTTTAAAATGATTTTAGCTCTTGAATTAGTTGTTTTTTATTTTTCCGATAGACAAGCAAAGCCATAAATTAAAACATTCATATGATGAGCCTTTATTTAGCTCTGTACTTACTAGCCACGAATTTTATAACAAGTTAGGTATAACAAAGTTTTAGAGGGATTTATGTTCAAAGAAGGTGAAGAGGTTTTAACTTTTAGAATGGGGGGGGAGCTAATTTTAAAGCCGCTTTTTTGCTTGCTTGTAATGAGAAGGTATATGTGAAAAAAACTTTTCTAGGTAGTATTTTTCCTTATTTTTTTTATATTCCACTTATCCTTACTTTTTGTAAAATATCATATGAATTTTTTATTATGGAGGAATATAAACTTATTGTTGTATGTTTTGTTTTTTACTCCTTTCTTGCTAGCTTTTTTATTTTTATTTTTAGAAAATCTCGAGTAAAAAAAGAGTTCGACTTTGAGTCTGGCTATTACAAAGAGGGTGGCAAAAAGCTTGTGCGTATTGAAGATATCAGCCAGTTTTTAGTTATTTCTCACTATTGTTCAAGTAGTAGTGGTTCGCCTTATACAGCTTTTCAGTTTGGCTTTTATTGCAAGGAAAATAAAGGGTATGTGTTAATGGATCATAGTAGCTATTCGAGTATTAAACGTGATGTGCAAATGATTTCTGAACGGTTGAATGTGCCTTACGAAATACTAAATGAGCATGATAAATATAAGCCTAATCCTATAAGGGCCTTTTAATTAAGGTAGTACTATTTATTCAATTAGCAGCAAGCTAATTCATTGTAAAAGCCTCGCACAGTAGTGCGGGGCTTTTTTTGTGGCGTTAGTCGAGCTTGAAGCGGTTAACCACATCACTTAACGCTTGCGAGCTTTGTTTTAAGTTTTCACTGGCGTTCGAAAGTCCTTCGGTATTCGACAGTGATTGCTCAGTTGATTGCGAAAGCTCATTAATCCGTAAATTAACCTCATCTGCGGCGCTGGTTTGTTGCTCGGTAGCGCGGGCGATTTGGCTGTTCATATCTTTGATAATGGTGACAAGTCGCTCAATCTCACTCAGCGAACTATTTGCTTCACCTGCTTGTGAAACCGTTTCGGTTGATAACTGTTGGCTTGCCGATACAGCATCAACAGCAGCTTGTGCGCCTGTTTGTAGTTTACTGATCATGGCTTGAATTTCGTCGGTACTTTTACCTGTGCGACTTGCTAATGTACGTACTTCGTCAGCTACTACGGCAAAGCCTCGCCCTTGTTCACCAGCACGAGCTGCTTCAATGGCAGCATTGAGTGCCAGTAAGTTGGTCTGCTCAGCAATGCTGCGGATAACATCAAGTACTGAGCCAATGTTGTTACTCTCTGCAGCAAGATCCGCCGTTACCTTACTCACTTGTTCAATATTATGCGACAGTGTCTCAATGGCGGTAATGGTCTTGTTAAGAACCTGCTTGCCCGCTTCGGCATTTTGTGCGGCTTCATTAGCGGCATGCTCAGCTTGATCGGCATTTTGACTGACATCGTGAATTTGATGAGTCATTTGTTCCATTGCGGTTGCTACCTGAGTCGAGCTGTCGTTTTGTAGCTCAATAAAAGAGTGATTTGTTTTACTGGCATCATCAACACTATGGGCAAACTGATTTACTTGCTCGGCATTGTGGGCAACATGTTTCAGTGACTCACGCATTTTTGCGGTGTACAAATTAAAGTAGCGCGATAAACGAGACACTTCATCATTGCCATTTTCATCAAGCTTTTGGGTTAAGTCGCCTTCACCTTGCGAGATGTCTTTCATCATGTCGGCGGCAAGTTGTGTCGGGCGCAAGATGCTATTGGCAATTAGGTAGCTTAGCGCAACCAGTAGGGCAATGATCACTACCGCGATAATAATCACATGGTTACGTAGCGAAGAGAATGCTTCTTCAATAGTATCAATATAGACACCAGAGCCTACAATCCATTGCCATTTATCAAAGCCTTTTACGTAGGCAATTTTATCAACCGGCTCGTCTTTACCTGGCTTTGGCCACTTATAAGGAATAAAACCTTCACCTTGTTTTTTGACGATATTAACCATATCGACAAATAACAACACGCCATCTGGATCTTTACTGCCCGCTAGCGATTTACAATTTAATTCGGGCTTAAACGGGTGCATGACCATAACGGGTTGATAATCGTTGATCCAAAAGTAATTGTTGTTGTCGTAACGAAGTGCTGAAATTGTTTCGAGGGCTGCTTGTTTTGCTTGTTGCTCACTCAGCTTACCTTGCTCAAACAACGCATAGTTATGCTCAATGATAGAGTAAGCAGATTCAACAAGGTTTTGGGTTTTAATGTATTGCTCATGTTTTAGCGAGCTGTATTGCTGCGTTAAACTCGAGACGCTTAAAAATATCAGCCCTATCACGACCACACTCACTAACATGGCGAGGCGCTGAAAAATTGTAAAACGGCGTAAATTCATGTGTGTTCCTTCGTCATGCTCATAGGAGCAATGTATTAAGCGTAGCCAAAATAGGTCGAAAATCTAGTTAAATAGTAGAATACATTGAGACAAAAAAAAGGCTGATTTAACAATCAGCCTTTAGTCTAAGTTACCGAAATAAAACGTGATTACTCAACGTTAAAGTGTCGGTTGAAGAAACTGGTGATGGTTTGGTGTAAGTGCGTTTGTACGCTCTTACCACGTAAACTGTGTTTTGAGCCCGGATAAGTCATCATTTCGAACTGCTTTTCTTGATCTTGCAGTTGTTTGAATAACTTAGTGGCGTGAGTGAATAACACGTTATCATCTGCCATACCGTGGTAAATCATCAGTGGGCCTTTTAAGCCTTCGGCATATGGGAAAACTGCACTTGCTTCGTAACCTTTCGCGTTAGTTGCAGGGTGGCCTACATAACGCTCAGTGTAGTGAGTGTCGTAAAGTGCCCAATCAGTGACTGGCGCACCAGAAACACCAGCTTTGAAGTAGTCGCCCGCTTTAAACATAGTCATAAGCGCCATATAACCACCGTAGCTGTGGCCATAAATACCGATACGTTCAGGGTCAACGTAATCAAGGGTACGTAAGAACTCAACACCCTTGATTTGGTCTGCCACTTCAGCAACACCTAAGTGCTTATAAATCACGTCTTCAAACTTTTTACCACGGTTGTATGAACCACGGTTATCAAGTTGGAAAATAACATAGCCTTGTTGTGCCATGTACTGGAAGTATAAGTTTTTACTACGCCAGCTGTTCGTTACGCGCTGAGCATGAGGGCCGCCATACACGTTAACAATAACTGGGTGCTTTTTACCATCTTGGTAATTAGTTGGCTTGAATAAACGGTAATGCATGATTTGTCCGTCTTCAGCCTTTAACGTGCCGTATTCAGGCGTGATCAAATCAGCTAGGTAAGGCGTTAATGGGTGTGACTTATCTAACTTGTTTTCTTCAAGCCAAGTGATAAATTCGCCATTAATTTTACGTAATGCTGCTGAGCCAGGCTTATTCACTGATGAGCTGTTATCGATAAAGGTTTTGTTATCTTTAGCAATCACCACATTATGGTAAGCACCTAGCTCAGTTACGCGCTTAATTTCACCTTTTTTGAATAGCGGTACGCTGTAAAGGTGGCTCTCAAGTGCTGTATCTTTGCGACCTGCAAAATAAACGATGCCTTTTTTCTCATCGATACCTTTTAAGCTATCAACAACCCATTCACCTTGGGTGATTTGACGGATCATTTCACCGTTTGTGCGGTATAAATAAAGGTGTTTAAAACCGTCGCGCTCAGATGCCCAAACGAAATGTTTCTTATCGTTTAAGAACTGCAAATCAAAGTGCAGGTTAATCCAAGTATCACTGGTTTCTGTTAGGGCAACGGTTTGTTTTTTAGTGTCGCTATTATAAAAACGTAACTCTAAGTTATGTTGCGAACGATCTTGCCACTGGTAAGAGAGCGTTTTGTTATCTTTTAACCATTTTGCACGAGCGATATAGATGTCTTGATCGTCGCCTAAATCAACCCAGTCAGTTTTTTGGTTGTTAATGCTCACAACACCTAACTGAATTTTAACGTTGTCGGTACCTGTAAACGGGTAGCGTTGGTTAAAAAGCTTTACTTCATCCGCGTAAATTTCATTACGGATCGCTTCTTTTACTGGGCTTTCATCAACACGGGTATAAGCGATTTTAGACTCATCACCAGACCACCAGTAACCAGTCATACGGCCCATTTCTTCTTGCGCAACAAACTCGGCCATGCCGTTTTTAATTACGCCGCCGCCATCTTTACTTAATTGGATTTCTTGACCCGTTTTTAAGTTAAGTGCATATAGGTTTTGCTCACGAATAAACGACACATAGTGGCCTTTAGGTGAGAAACGTGCATCGGTTTCGAATGCTTCTGTGTCAGTAAGTTTTCGACTTTTTGCAGAGGCAAGATCATAGTAGTAAAGATCACCATTTAGTGGAAATAAAAGCGCTTTACCATCTTTTGACCATTTATATTCTAAAATCCCTTTACCAAAAATACGCTGGCGTTCACGGCGGGCTTTTTCTTCGTCAGATAAGTTTTCTGGGCCAGAAAATAGTGCTGCAGAGTCAACTAATAAGCGATTTTTGTTATCTTTTAAATTGTATTCCCATAGGTCGTAGCGGTTATAGTCATCCGCTTTCCCCTGCAAGTAAGTAACTCGGCTACCGTCAGGAGAGAATTTAAGTTGTACTGGGGCTTTGCCTGCAAGGCTAGGGTCGTCAAAAATTCGCTCAAGAGACAGTGGTTCAGCGTTTACATTGAGTGCCGTTGCAATGACTGGCAAGGCGAGTGAGAGAGATTTAATTTTTTTTAGCACAAGGGTACCTTCGCTCGAATAAAAACTGCCACGATGGTAATGGTAAGCTTAGGCAACTGCAACAAAATGCTATAAAGTAGGAGATGTTTACCCATTATCAAAGGATTTATTGATGAAAAATGCCGATATGCTGTTTTCTTTGGCCCCAGAACTAGCACGAGACTGTATCGAACTTGCTGATTGGCCGTTATGCAAAGTGTTATTGATGAATGACAGCCAGTATCCGTGGTTCATTTTAGTTCCTAGGCAGGCAGAGTTAAGAGAAATCATTGATCTATCCGAAGAGCTGCAAATCGTTTTTTTACAAGAGTCAGCTAAGCTTAGTAAGTTGATTCAACAGGTATTCACACCAGATAAATTGAATGTGGCTGCACTTGGCAACATGGTGCCACAATTACACATTCACCATATCGCGCGCTTTAAATCTGACCCAGCATGGCCTGCGCCTGTGTGGGGCAAGCTCCCAGCCATCCCTTATACTGATGAGCAAATTAAACAGCTAAAAGCACACTTCTAATTGATGTAAAATAGCTAGGATGAACTAGGATAAATAAATGAAAGAATATAAGAGCACCTCGTAATGAAAATGTATATTTTTGTCGTGCTCTTTGCTTTGAGTTCAGCACCTAGCGTTGCGAAAAGTTATTATTTTGTTGGCAGCCATTTTCCATCGATTTTAGAACATAATGAACAAGGCCAGGTGGTTGGCCTTGGTGCCGATATTGCTCACGAAATATGTCGTCGGCTGGGTCATACGCTAGTTATTGATATTATGCCGTTGAAACGTGCCTTGAAGATGGTTGAACAAGGCCATGCTGATGCCATTATTGGCCCATACAAATCCCATTTGCGTGAACAGTACATGCATTATAGTGCTTTACCATTTTACGAAGACCCGATAGTTTTTTACACCAAACCGGATAGTGAGGTTACGTGGGTAGGTAATTTTGCCAGTTTACGAAAAGATACTATTGGGGTTATTCGCGGTTGGAACTATGGTGATGAGTTTAAACGCAATGCATCGAGTTTGTCGCTGTCTGAGGTCTCCAGTGTCAGGGCTAGCTTTTTGCAATTAATGTATGACAGGGTCGATGTTATCCTGACTCACCCTCGTGCTGCGAAACCTGTTATAGATAGTTTAAATATTAAAGATAAAGTGGTTATGCTATCGCCAATCGTGACAGTCAATCAAGGCTATTTTGGTTTTAGTAAGCGTCGTGAACTCGATGAATTTATTAATGCTTTTAATGCTGAGTTTCAAAAAATGTTGATCAACGGGGATATTGTTCGTTTGAACAAAAAGTATGAACTTAGCTTTGTCGCTCATTATTAAAAAACGCTGCATCATGGCAGCGTTTTTTATTTGAGTTTTGCTATTAATTACTGCAAGCGAGCGCCTGCAATAAACTTATAGACCCAATACTTCTTTACCTTGTTTAAAGGTAACATCAACAGGAATATTTGCTTTACTTAGTTTTTCTAAGTCTTTTGCAAGTTCTGCTTTAATTTCACCATGAGTGGCGATTAATTGATCCACTTTTTGATAATCGCCGTCACCTTGAATGGTAAGAATTAAGCGAGACAGTTTTTCCATTGCAAGGCTCATTTTCTCCATGTTAACGCTGTATAGGCCGTCAGCATTTTTAGAGAAAGCACCTTCTTCAGCAAAGAAGTTAAAGCGGATCATGTTCGCTTTACCGTGTGCGCTTGATGCACCAAAACGTACAGAGCGGAAGATACCTGCCATAAAGGTGATGTAGTAATCTTCTAATGTACCGTCAGTGATTTCGCCTTTCTTAAGTAATTGCTCAACCATGTAAAGACCTAAGATATCGGCTTTACCTTCTTCAAGTGCGCTTGCATGCTCTTGCAATGATTGGCGAACAGTACCTTTATCGGTAATCGTGTTTTTGATACCTAAACCATGCGCTACTTCATGGAACATGGTGTTGGCAAAGAACGCATCAAAGGTAATGTGTTTACGTTGTTCAGGGACAATCAACTGCTCAGAGATAGGCACTAAGATTTTATCGAATTTAGCACGCATAGCGTTTTTAAGTTGCAGACGACGGGTGCCTTTTTCTAGTTGAACTTGCTCATCATTTGGTAGGTTGATAGCAATTGTTTTACTACCTGCATTAGAGTGACCAGCATAGTAAACTACATCATACGCGTTCAAATCTGCATCAGAGCCAGGGACCTCTTGTTTGTACTTGTCGTCAACAGGTAAGCCTTTTTGCAGTTCAGGTAGAAACGCCGCAAACTTAGCTAGTCGTTCACTCCAGGCAAGATCTTTAACAAGCACATACGACTCATAGGCTGCACGATAACCGAATAGCTGATCTTCGTAAGTTTCAATCGGACCAATAACCACATCGATTGGGTTATTTTTCATATCCATCCATGCAAAATCAGAAGCTCTAAAGTCATCAGTCACAAGCGCATCTGCGCGCATGCTTAAGTAATTTGCAAATTCTTTATCATCAGCAAGCTGGCTTGCTTCGCGCAGTAAGTTGGCCGCTTTTTCAAGCTCTTGTGCGTATTCTACAGAATAAGCAACGCTATAAAGTAAACCTTTTTCGTCACGCTTAATGACAGAGTAAAGCCCTGTTTTATCATCTAAAATTGCTTTGTTTAGCTCTTCTTTGCTCATATCACGAGGATAAAACTCAGCGCCAGCTGCTTTTTCTTCATAGCCAGATAAAAAGACTTCATCGCCATTTAAGCGATCCCAAGGGCCATAGTTGATATCAGCAAATTTTTGTATTTTCTGATCATTAATTTTCGCAAGGAAAGCATCTTTATTCTCGCCAAATGCTTGGCGCCAGAATAGCTCATCCATGATTTTTGATGCATCAATTAACTTACCGATCATTTGTTTTTGGTTGTCGCTTAGATGGCTTAAATCTGATGTAAGGGTAAAGTCAGTGTAAATATCTAAACGATTGCGATCGATATTAATAAGTTGCGGGTTATTTTCTTTAGCACTTTGCTCAGTTGAAGGTTTCGCTTCTGATGATGTTGCTGGTTGTTCAGAACATGCGCCAAGAAAAACAGCGCCAGATAAGATAAGTGCTTGGCTAATTTTATTTAATGTCATTTTTGCCCGTTCCCGATTTTTTGGTGAGAGTGATTGTTTAGAAAACAAAACGTGCACGCATTAAAGCAAAACTGATGCGTACCTGACAAGTTTACTCTATTTAGGGGTGTATTTAGCCTAAAATTATTAGTTAATAATAAAAAATAGATTATTGCTGTGATTTTCTTAACTTTAGCGCTAAGTTAGTCAATACTAAAACTATAATTAATTTAATAATGTCAGTCAGTAGCTTACCTGTAAAGTGAGCTACCCCAAGAGGATGGCACACATATGTCAACAGAAAATGCATTACTGACCATATTGGTCGATAGAATTAATAACGATACATTAGTACTACCTACATTGCCTGAAGTTGCAGTGAAGGTGAGGCAGGCTGCAGATAATCCAAACGTAAACCTAATGGACATGGCTGATGTTATTTCACACGACCCTGCATTATCTGCGCGAATGATAAAGGTAGCTAATAGTGCATTTATGGGGCGCTCAGTAAAAGTGACCAATTTGCATCAAGCGGTAACACGAATAGGCTTACGACAAATAAAAAACATCGCCACAGCAATGGCGATGGAGCAGCTGTTTGTGTCGCACAATGAGTTGATCAAAGGCTATATGGATAAGGCGTGGCAAAAAACCCTTAAAGTCGCGTGTCACTCAATTACTTTAATGGACTTCTTCTTACGCAGAAATAAGCAAACCTCGCTTAATCGCGACACAATTACTTTGGCGGCACTAGTTTATAACATTGGTGTATTGCCAATTTTAACTGAAGCTGAAAAGCATCCTGAAGTATTCGCAAACCCAAGTTTCCTTGCTCATGCTATCCAAAAGTTGGGCGGTAAAGTAGGTGGTGCAATTATGCGTGCTTGGGGCTTTACTGATGAGTTTGTCGAAGTTGCTGAAAGTTGGGCAAATCCAAACTATCGTCCAGAGCATATATGTTATGTCGACTTCATTCGTATTGGCGCGATATTAGAAGGGATCTTACAGGTTTCTGATAAGTCAGCAGCATTACAAACCTACATGGACAAAGGCGTGATTGAATCTCTTGATATGTTCAACGAGGATGAGTATCACGACATGCTTAATGAAGTAAAAGCAATTTTTACTGAATAACTACAACAAAAAAGCGCGACCAAGTCGCGCTTTTAATATTAACCATTATCTGAGTTAATTTTATAAATCTTCTGCGTCACCTAAGCCTTGGGTCAGATCTTCTAGCAACTGCTTAATTTCTTCTGATGCTAAGATAAAGTCTGCATCAAGTTTTACCGCCATATCTTCTTTTGGAATGTCGGCGTTTTCTTCTTTTAATGTTTCTGAATAGCTTAAGCGCTTAATAGAGCCATCGTTTTGCAGCATGAACTTAACGCGCTCTTGCCAATCAAGAGCAAGCTTAGTTACGCGCTTACCATTTTCTAGGTGAGATTTAACTTCATCACAAGATAGGTCATGGCCTTTTAATTTTACCTGAGCGCCACTGTCATCGGCTTCTTCAAGCTCTGCATCGTTACCGATAGAAAAGCCCTCAGGGGTACTGAAATTAGTTAACCAGTCAGTTAAAAATACATCTAAATCGTAGTTGGCAAATGCGGGTACCACAGGCAGTGTGCCAAGTGATTTACGTAATAAGGCTAAAAGCTCTTCTGCTTTATTAAAGCTTGCGCTGTTAACCACAACCCAGCCATTCTTTTGGTCAATAAATGCAAACTGTAGGCTCGACTTTTTGAACGCTTGAGGCAGTAAAGTATGCAGAATATTTTCTTTTAGTTCGTCTTTTTCTTTTTTCTTTACTGGGCGGTTTTCTTCGGCTTCGATTTGCTCAACTTTTTCTGCCACCATTTCATTGATAACAGCGGCTGGCAGAACTTTTTCTTCACGCTTAGCGCATACTAAAATGCTGTCTTGAGAGAAATGAGACAGAGTTTGACCATGCTTACCGAACGCTTTTGTCCAACCGAAAGTTGAAAGCTCTTGACCTGTACATGAGCGGAATAGGTCTTGCTCTAGGGCTTTGTCGAAGTCTTCTTGAGAGTATGAAACGTCTTGTTTAAAACGGTAACATATAAGGTTACTAAACCACATAATTAGGCTAATCCTTTCAATAAATTTGCCCAATCATAACAATAAAAAACTGATGCCGAAATGAATCATTTCGGCATTAGCTCTAATTGCTTATGAGTTAAACATTGAAAGTGGTTTTGGCATGTTTTTCGGAAAACTAATATGGTAATGCAAGCCTTTGCCTACTTCGCTTGATACTTCAATATCGCCACTGAGCGTCTGCTTAACGAGGTTAAAGGTAATATGCGTGCCCAAGCCACTACCGCCTTGGTCACGTTTAGTGGTAAAGAACGGGTCAAACAGTTTTTCGAGCTGATCTTTCGAAACGCCATTACCGTTGTCTTTAAAGTCGATAACTACTTCGTCGTCTTCATCTTTGATGATTATGTCAATCACGCCACTTTCGATGCCTTCAAAACCATGGATCAGAGAGTTCATAATCAAATTCGTAAAGATCTGACTAATCGCACCGGCTGGTAAATTTAAGGTCAAATCGCTAGGGCAATCTAAATTGATATGATGAGATGTTTTCTTAAGTTTAGGGTGAAGAGAGCGAATGACTTCACCTAAGTACTCTTTAAAGTTGATAGTGCGCACAGCTTCACTAGCTTGGTCTACTGCGATTTGTTTAAAACTCGCAACCAGTTCCGAGGCTCTATCTAAGTTACTCGTCAATAGGCTGGTGCTTTGTTTAGCATCATTAATAAATTCTTCTAACGCTTTTGGCGAGAGTGTTTTGTCTTTATATGCAGCTTCTATTTGATCAAGGCGCTCTTGTAAAAATGAAGTCGCAGTCACGCCAATGCCAATTGGCGTGTTTACATCATGAGTGATACCAGCAACTAGACCACCCAGTGCAGCCATTTTCTCAGAGCCGACTAAACGCTCTTGTGCCATGTTGAGTTCATCAAGGTAACGCTGCAGCTCGTTTTGTTTAGCAATCAGCTCTTGTTCGGTCTGTTTACGTAAATCGATTTCTTCGGTCAGCGTAAGCTTTTGCTTTTCAAGCTCGTATTTTTGTTCTTGTAAGTCCATCATCGCTTGACTCAAATTAGACGTTTTACGAGCTACTTCTTGTTCTAACTGCAAATTGTGTTGATCGAGTTTTTCATTACTGATTAACAACTCTTTTTGTGTGTGCTCGAGCTCTTCACGATAAAGTACAACTTTGTCGATAAGGCGATTGAATGACTCTTCCATTACTTTGAGCTCATTACGCTCGGTGGTTTTCACTTCAATATGACGACCTTCTAAGTCATTGAGCTCTAAATCTTCGATTTGTTCTGTAAATTGTGAAAGAGGCTCTGTGAGTCTTTTTCTAAAGGCAAGTAAGAATAAAAAGATCAAAAAGGTGGTTTTGATCATTGCATTACCAATCAAGAAGTAGATAGAAATCATGATTCGACTAAAAACGACTTCTCGACTTGAGAACAATGTGACATCACCAACTTGAGTCGTTTTACCTGAAAACTCAAAAATCAGTGGAAATGTATAACCGAACAAACCTGAAGGCGTGTCCTCAATAATGGCTTCTTCTTGCACTAACTGTTGGCTGTAAAGTTCATGTATATCTAAAGAACGGCCAAGTTGCGAAAGAACTTCACCACTATCGTCACGAACAATAATGCCTTCAATCATGGGGATTGCTAATAAACCTTCAGCGGTCGTAATAGTCTGTTTATCATTAAGTTCCCAAATAGCTCGGGTTAAACTGCGACTAAAGGTTTTTTGCAGTGTTGTTAGTTCATCGCGAATGTAATCTTTGGTGTTAACGTATTCAGCAATAACCTGTCCACATGTCACTACAAAAGTAAGTAGAAAGTAGACCGATAGTACATTTGTTAATAACTCTTTTGACAGGCTTTTTTGTAGCATGGAATATCCATAGCTCCTTGGTGACATGATTAATACATTCAGCTAGTTCTAAAGTTAGCTAATAAATGCTTAAAAATAAATAAATATATCCTTTTTTACTGGAAGTTTATTAATTGTTACTAATTTCTTAATAAACTTAGCCTTACTGCACTAATAAAAGTGTGTTATAAATTTGTACCGTATTTAATTTTAGACTTTTTTTACGTTGTAATTGTGACAACGAAGATTTTATTTCATGGATAATCTTAATTTTACCGTGCTGGTCTGTGATGACTCTACAATAGCCAGAAAACAGGTTGTGCGCTGTTTAGATGATTGTCTCAGTGCTGATATTCAACAAGCCTCAAATGGTCGAGAAGCGCTTGCCTTGTTAAGAGAGCAAAGTTTTGACTTGCTGTGCCTAGATTTGACAATGCCAGAAATCGATGGGATCGAAGTGCTCGAATCAATCAAGGCGGAAAAAATAGAATGCTTTGTTATCGTTATTTCGGCTGATATTCAAGCAGAAATGAAGCAAAGAGTAGTAAAGTTGGGTGCAATTGACTTCATTGATAAACCGATAGATATTGTGCGCTTAAAAGCTACTTTGCATAAATTTGGTATTCGTTAACTTTTAAAATTATTTAAATGCATAATTTATCTTTTTTTAAGGGTTGACATCTTGGCTGTTTTTAAGGCAGTCTACAGACTATGAAAACATTTAATCACGCAACGACCATTATTATTACAACCATCATCCTTACGGGATAGTGGCATAGGTCGGTGCAACAAAATTATAGGCCTGTGTTCACTAGAACACAGGCCTTTTTCGTTTATGGAATGAGGAAACATAAATAATGCGAGTATTAAAATTTGGTGGGTCGTCCTTGGCCGACTACGCATGTTTGCAACAGGTAGCTCAGTTAGTCAAAGAAGAACTGAAAGATGAAATGTTATTAGTGCTATCTGCACCGGGTGGCATGACAGACTCTTTGGTTGCATTGGCAAGTACAGCCGAACAAGGTCAAGACTTTAGTGAGCAGTGGCAGAATTTAATCAATCGCTGTGAGCAGCTAAAATCGGCGGTAGAAGCAGACTATGATCAAGTAGCAAACTGGCCAGACTTAAGTGAGTTAAAAAATAAGCTTGATGGAGTGGCGCTATTAAAATGTTGTCCAGATCAAGTACGCGCTTATGTAATTAGCTTTGGTGAGCGTATTAGTGTTGCTCTAATGGAATGTATGCTCAAACAAAGTAATGCACGTTATTTAGAAGCAACAGAATGTATTGCTTCAGTGGGTGGCTACATTGATGCAGAGGCTGACCTTAATGTAAGCAAATTACGTTTTCAAGAAGCGTTAAAAGCTGCCCCAAGCACTATTTATATTATGCCGGGCTTTACTGCTGCGAATGAGCAAGGTGAATTGACTACTCTTGGTCGTAATGGCTCTGATTATTCTGCTGCAATAGCTGCGGCGTGTTTAGACGCTGATGTATGCCAAATCTGGACTGACGTTGATGGTGTTTACAACGCAGATCCGCGTTATATTAAAAAAGCCTCTAAAGTTGATTCGCTATCGTATAAAGAAGCGATGGAGCTTTCTTATTTTGGTGCGAAAGTGTTGCACCCGAAAACGATTTTACCTTGTGCCAAAGCGGGTGTACCGTGCGAGATTAAAAATACTCATAACCCACGTGCCGAAGGTTCTGTGATCAGTAACGACAGTGTGTCGGACGAGCCAGTGAAAGCGTTATCAAGTTTACAAAACCTCGCTATGTTGACGGTGTCAGGGCCTGGTATGAAGGGTAAAGTGGGGATGGCATCAAAAGTATTTAATGCCTTGGCTCATGACAATGTCTCAATCGTATTAATTACTCAATCTTCGTGTGAATTTAGTATCAGCTTTTGTGTGCATGAGAGTGACCTATCACTTGCTTTAGAAGCACTGCAAACAGCCTTTGAATTAGAATCTCAAGCTGGTTTAATCGAGCCTGTACAAGTACAACGTAACCTTGCAATTGTCACTTTAGTGGGTGATAACATGCGTGCTCACAAAGGTTTAGCGGCCAAGTTCTTTGCTTCATTAGCTCAAGCACAAGTGAATATTGTAGCTATTGCACAAGATTCAACTGAAAGTGCTATTTCAGCAGTGATTGACGGTGAGCTATGCAACGACGCAGTAAAAGTGTGTCACGAGAACTTCTTTACTCACATCCCATCAATCGACGTGTTTTTACTCGGTTGTGGTTTAGTTGGGCAAGAGCTTATCCAGCAATTAGAGCGTCAACAAGCGTGGCTCGAAAAGCGTAATATCAAGCTTAATTTATACGGTGTTGCGAATTCAAAACAGTTATACCTAGACAGTGAAGGTATCGCTTTTGATGGTTGGCAGGATAAACTCGCAGCCTCTGAACAAGGCTTCGACCTTAATTTAGTTGAGCAATTTGTAAAACAAAACCACCTTATTAATCCTGTAATTGTTGATTGTAGCTCAGCCGATAAACTTGCTGCGCAATATGTTGATTTCTTAAATGCAGGTTTCCATGTGGTTGCGGCAAACAAAAAAGCCAATACTAGCTCGTATGCGTACTACCAAGATTTAGTTGCAGCGACACAAAAGAATAACCGTAAGTTTTTATACGAAACAAACGTAGGTGCAGGCTTACCGGTACTTGATAATCTCAAATCATTATTTGGTGCAGGTGACGAACTAATTAAGTTCAGCGGTATTTTATCGGGCTCATTATCGTATATGTTTGGTGCGCTTCAGGATGGTTTATCACTTAGCGAAGCAACATTAAAAGCGAAAGAAAGTGGTTTTACTGAGCCAGATCCGCGTGATGACTTATCGGGCACAGATGTAGCCCGAAAGCTTCTGATCATTGCTCGTGAGTCGGGTCTTGAGTTAGAACTTAGCGATATCGAAGTAGAGTCTGTATTGCCAAAAGGGTTTGCAGAAGGCGACTCTGTTGACGAGTTTATGGCGAAGCTACCTAGTCTAGATGCTGAATTTAACGACCGCATTCAAAGTGCAGCCAGTGAAGGTAAAGTTCTACGTTATGTAGGCACAATTGAAAATGGTCATTGTAAAGTCGGTATTGAGGCTGTCGATAGCAGTCACGCACTTTATGATATTCGCGATGGTGAAAATGCATTAGCAATTTTAAGTCAATACTATCAACCACGTCCGTTCGTGATTCGTGGCTATGGTGCTGGTGCTGAAGTAACAGCAGCAGGTGTATTTGCTGACATCCTCAAAACATTAACACGATAGGAGCAGGTTATGATCCGTGTATATGCACCTGCTTCTATCGGCAATTTTGCAGTTGGGTTTGACGCATTAGGCGCTGCTTTAGCGCCCATCGATGGCACTTTATTGGGTGATGTAGTTGAAGTAAGTCCAGCTGAGCAAGACACTTTTGTATGCTCTGGCGACTATGCCCATAAACTGCCTGCCAATGCAGAAGAAAACCTAGCATATCAATGTTTAATTCACTTTAAAGAACACGTTGCGCCTGCTATGCCAGCGGTAAAACTTGAACTTAAAAAGAATCTACCTATTGGCTCTGGGCTAGGTTCAAGTGCTTGCTCTGTGGTGGCAGCCTTTGCAGCCCTTGATAAATTTGCACAAACCAATTTATCACAAGAGCAACTCATCGAATTGATGGCTGATTTTGAAGCTATGGTTAGTGGCGGCCGTCATTACGATAACATCACACCATGCTATTTAGGTGGTTTGCAATTAACTGGCGAACTCATTCCCAATAAATCAATTTCGTTACCTGTTGATAATCAATGGTATTACGTGGCGGCTTTTCCTGGCTTTTCGCTAAATACCGCAAAAGCACGCTCAGTACTGCCAAAACAATTGTCAATGCATGACAGTGTTGAATTTGCACAACGTCTTTCGGCTTTTAGCAGTTTACTGCTAACGGGACGCTTTGATGCTGCGCTATCAATCATGACTGATGAAATAGCCGAGCCGCATCGAGCACCCCTTATCCAAGGTTTTGCCGAAGCGAAACAAGCATTACCAGAGCTTGGTGCCGAAATCGTCAGTATTTCGGGTGCAGGCCCAACATTATTTACCGTGTGTAAAAGTTTAGATGCTGCAGAAAAATGCGCAGCTTGGCTGAACGATAATTACATTAATGAGCAGGGTTTCAGCCACATCTGTCAAATCGATCAGCTTGGCACACGAGAGCTTTAAAGAATTTAAGGAAACAACATGCAATTACATAATTTAAAAGATGAATCACAACAGGTGTCGTTTGTTGAAGCGGTAAAAACGGGTTTAGGGCGTAATCAGGGGGTCTTTTTTCCTGATAGCTTAACGCCAATTCAAGACATTGATGCGCTACTTGATTTGGACTTTGTTAGCCGTAGCAGTAAGATTTTATCGCACCTGATTGGTGATGAGCTGCCTGCCGATACTGTTGCACAGATGGTGCAAAATGCGTTTAACTTTGATGTGAAATTGGTTGAAGTTGAAAAAGACATGTATTGCTTAGAGCTTTTTCATGGTCCAACGCTTGCCTTTAAGGACTTTGGTGGTCGTTTTATGGCTGAGTGTTTGGCACAATTTAACCAAGACGAAAAAGTAACGATTTTAACGGCAACATCGGGTGATACAGGAGCCGCCGTTGCTCATGCGTTTTATAACAAGCCAAATATTGATGTAGTTATTCTGTATCCGAAAGGTAAAATTTCATTAGCGCAGCAAAAACTGTTCACCACACTTGGCAATAACATTCACTGCTATGCAGTTGATGGTAGTTTTGATGACTGTCAAAGCATGGTCAAAAATGCGTTTTTAGACGATGAAGTAAAACAAAAACTTGGCCTTAACTCAGCTAACTCGATCAATATCAGTCGCTTGGTCGCTCAAGTGTGTTATTACTTTGAAGCAATAGCCCAGTTGCCAAAAGAAAAGCGTAGCAAGGCACATATCTCAGTACCAAGTGGTAACTTTGGTAATGTGTGCGCTGCGATGATCGGTGCTGTACTTGGTATGCCTGTCGCAAAATTGAGTGCAACAACCAACCAAAACGATACTGTGCCACGTTTCTTACAAAGCAAAGAGTGGGCACCGAATGACACGCTTGAGTCATTATCAAACGCAATGGATGTGAGTAAACCGAATAACTGGCCACGTGTTCAATTTATGTTGGATAATAATTGGTTTAGCTATGATGACTTTTACTCAAGTTGTGTTGGCGAAGAAGAAACCAAAGAAGTGATGAAAAAAATTCATCAAACGGGTTATATCGCAGAACCTCATACAGCGATTGCTTATCAAGGCTTAAAAGAAAATTTAGCAGATGGCAGTGCCGGTATATTTTTAGCAACGGCACATCCTGCTAAATTTAAAGAAAGTGTTGAAGATATTTTAGGTATTGAGTTAGCAATGCCTAAGCCTCTAGCAGATGCTCTTGCTAAGCCTTGTTTAGCAGAAGACATCAAGCATGATTATCAACTATTGAGAACAGAGCTTTTAAATAAACTAGCTTAAAGTAATTAAAAGAGCGGCATTGCCGCTCTTTTTTAATGTGATAATGAATGGCTGTGGCGGTTCAATAATCTCATTGCAATTATCACTAACGCACTAAAACATAGCAAAGCGCAGCTTAATAAGATGATCTCGTTTTGCGTCCACTGTGTTAAAGTCAGAGCACTAATGAATAAAATAAAGGGTTTAAATTCATAGTAATAGCGCGCTCTTCTTTGTTTAATTCGCTGACTTTTTTGATCTCGTCTTCGCGCTTCTGAGCGCATTCGCCATATGTTTGCACCCAGCAAAAATGACACAATACCAATGAGTGTGTAGAGCAGCTCATGAGGTATGACGATACAGGCAATACCTAAAAACAAATAGCAGTAGGGAACAAGTTCATAAATGGGCTTGGCTAACATTGACTCAAAACATCCTTGATCTGGGTTTGTATTACAAGCTTAGTTTCATTGTGCCCATATGCAAACGCATGATGAACTTTTTACGCTAAATCATATTTTAAAAATATATGTAATGTTTTAAATTTATAAATTTTTATTATGTATCAATAAAAAAATATCATTATTAAAACACTGTGAAATAAATTCAATCCCTGTTTAAATATGTTCATCTTTACAAGATAGGCAAAAGTGCGTTTTAAGCGTACAATATAGCCTTCAAAAAATACCATACACGTTGCCTTAGGAGACCCCATGTTAGAACGTAGCATGAATATTTCGGATTTCGATCCAGAGTTATTTGCAGCCATCACTAAAGAGACGGCTCGTCAAGAAGAGCACATCGAACTGATCGCGTCTGAAAACTACTGTAGCCCACGCGTACTTGAAGCGCAGGGTTCTCAGCTTACCAACAAATATGCTGAAGGTTACCCAGGCAAACGTTACTATGGCGGTTGTGAACATGTTGATGTTGTTGAGCAGCTAGCAATTGACCGTGCTAATGAATTATTCGGTACTGATTACGCTAACGTTCAACCGCATGCGGGTTCACAAGCAAACGCAGCTGTTTTCCAAGCTCTTCTTCAGCCACATGATACAGTACTAGGTATGAGCTTAGCTCATGGTGGTCACTTAACTCACGGTTCACACGTTAACTTTTCTGGTAAAACGTATAATGCAATTCAATACGGCCTAAATGACGAAACAGGCGAAATTGATTACGCTCAAGTTGAAGCGCTAGCATTAGAGCACAAACCAAAAATGATCATCGCTGGTTTCTCAGCATACTCAGGTATCGTTGATTGGGCTAAATTCCGTGAAATTGCTGACAAAGTTGGTGCATACTTATTCGTAGATATGGCTCACGTTGCTGGTCTTATCGCAGCGGGTGTATACCCAAGCCCAATCCCTCACGCACACGTTGTTACTACGACAACTCACAAAACATTAGCGGGCCCTCGTGGCGGTCTAATCGTTTCTGCATGTGGTGATGAAGAAATCTACAAAAAGCTAAACAGCGCAGTATTCCCTGGCGGTCAAGGTGGTCCTTTATGCCACATCATCGCTGCTAAAGCAGTTGCTTTCAAAGAAGCATTACAACCAGAATTTAAAGCGTACCAAGCTCAAGTGGTAAAGAACGCTCAAGCTATGGTTGAAGTTCTTCAAGAGCGTGGCTACAAAGTTGTTTCTGGTAAAACAGACAACCACTTATTCCTTCTTGACCTAATCGATAAAGATATCACTGGTAAAGATGCTGACGCTGCACTAGGTAACGCTAACATCACTGTAAACAAGAACTCAGTTCCTAACGACCCACGTTCACCGTTCGTAACGTCTGGTCTTCGTATTGGTTCTCCGGCTATTACTCGCCGTGGTTTCAAAGAAGCTGAGTCAAAAGAGCTTGCTGGCTGGATCTGTGACGTATTAGACAACATCAATGATGAGTCTGTACAAGCTGAAGTAAAAGAGAAAGTTAAAGCTATCTGTAAAAAATTACCAGTTTACGCTTAATTATTGGTTGAACCGTAATTAAGATAACAATAGCGTTGTTTTTTGCTATTATAAAGGCCGCTTAATAAGCGGCCTTTTTTGTTTTTAATAAACGGAAGCTGAACTCTATGCATTGTCCTTTTTGCACCGCAAAAGATACTAAAGTAATTGATTCTCGACTTGTTGGCGGCGGCCACCAGGTTAGGCGTCGACGTGAATGTAACGAATGTCACGAACGTTTTACCACCTTTGAAGGCGCAGAACTTGTGATGCCAAGAGTCATAAAGCAAGACGGTAGTCGTGAACCATTTAATGAAGACAAATTACTCAATGGCTTGCATCGTGCGCTAGAAAAACGCCCTGTCAGCACCGAGCAGGTCGATGAAGTGGTCAACATTATTAAATCTCAGCTTCGTGCCACGGGTGAACGTGAAATTTCTAGCCATTTAATTGGTGAGTGCATTATGGAGTCACTAAAAAAACTAGATAAAGTGGCTTATGTTCGCTTTGCATCAGTTTACCGTTCTTTTGAAGATATTCGCGAGTTTGGTGAAGAAATCGCTCGTTTAGGTGATTAACTATGTCATTCACAGAACTTGATACGGCTTATATGGCACGCGCCATAGAGCTTGCTAAACAAGGTCGTTTTACTACAACACCAAACCCTAATGTTGGCTGTGTACTGGTTAAAGATGGCGAAATAGTCGGTGAAGGATTTCATCAACTAGCAGGGCAGGGCCATGCTGAAGTTAATGCTCTGGCAGTGGCTGGCGACAATGCAAAAGGTGCCACCGCATATGTGACTTTAGAACCTTGTAGTCATTATGGACGCACACCGCCTTGTGCCGAAGGTTTAAAAGCAGCGGGTGTTAGCAAAGTTATAGCTGCCATGGTCGACCCAAACCCAGCGGTGAGTGGTCGCGGTCTACAGATTTTAGCTGATGCAGGTATCGCTGTAGCATCAGGTTTACTTGAACAACAAGCTCGCGATTTAAACAAAGGCTTTTTAAAGCGCATGGAAACTGGGTTGCCATATGTGATTTGTAAAATGGCTTGCAGTTTAGACGGTAAAACTGCGCTAAATAATGGCCAAAGTAAATGGATCACAGGGCCTAAAGCGCGCCAAGATGTGCAAGCATTTCGTGCCCAAAGTTGCGTGGTACTCACTGGTGCAGATACGGTTATGACCGATAATGCCAAACTTAATGTACGCATTGATGAGCTGCCATTTGATATGCCAACGTCACTGCCTTTGCGTCAACCTGCTCGTGTGATTATTGATTCACAAAATAGGTTAAGGCCTGAACTTGCATTATTTAGCATTGAAAGTCCGGTGATTATTTTCACTACATCGCTTGATAAACAGCATCAATGGCCTCACTTTGTTAAACACGAAGTTGTACCAGCAGTTAATAATAAAGTTGATTTATCAGCGGTTTTAAAGCGTCTTGCTGAGCTGCAATTTAACCATATTTGGCTCGAAGCAGGTGCGACCCTTGCCGGTGCATTTGCTGAGCAAGATTTAATTGATGAATACATTGTTTATATTGCCCCTAAGTTAATAGGTGATATGGGCAAAAGCTTACTAAACTTTGCAGAAGTTACCATGATGAGTGATATCACTGAACTGACCTTTACTGATACAGTGATGATTGGCGACGATATTCGCTTAACAGCGACAAAAGCAAAGCAAGCCACACACATTGAAAATAAAGAGTAGCACTATGTTTACTGGAATTATTGAAGCAACAGGTAAAATTGTTGAACTAACACAAAAGCAAGGTGACCTAGCTATTCGTATTCAAAGCACTAATTTGGATATGAAAGACGTTAAGCTCGGTGACAGTATTGCCACCAATGGTGTGTGTTTGACGGTTGTCGCTAAACATAGCGATGGTTTTAGTGCTGACTTATCAAACGAAACAATCAGCTTAACGGGCTTTGCTCACTATAAAAAAGGTCAAACAGTTAACCTTGAAAAAGCCATGCAACCACTTTCTCGCTTAGGTGGGCATTTAGTATCTGGTCATGTTGATGGTATTGCGACTGTAGAAAGTATCAGTCCTAATGCCCGTGCAACAGAGTACTGGCTAAGTACTGACAATGATTTAATGAAGTACATTCCTTACAAAGGTTCGGTATGTATTGATGGTATTAGTTTAACGGTCAACGAGGTCGAGCAAAACCGCTTCAAGTTGACTATTGTTCCGCATACCGCAGAGCAAACAACGATTGCAGAATTTCAAGTGGGTACTCAGGTGAACCTAGAAGTTGACCAGATTGCTCGCTATTTAGAGCGCCTAATAAAAGGGGCCGAACAACCTTCCCGTTCAGACATATCAATGAGCTTGCTAGCACAAGCTGGTTTTATTAAATAAGCAAAGATACGTCACTATTAATCATACTCTCATGGGCACATTATGAATCTACACAGCGCGCAAGAAATTATCGATGACATTAAAGCCGGTAAAATGGTTATTTTAATGGACGATGAAGACAGAGAAAATGAAGGCGATTTAATCATCGCAGCAGAGCATATAAGTGCTGATGCTATCAATTTTATGGCAACACACGGCCGTGGTTTAATTTGTTTAACGATGACGCAAGAGCGTTGCCAGCAGTTAGATTTGCCGTTAATGGTTAAAAATAACGGTGCTGCTTTTTCAACTAACTTCACTATGTCGATTGAAGCAGCGAAAGGCGTAACGACAGGTATTTCAGCAGCTGACCGAGCACGTACAGTTCAAGCAGCTATTGCCAAAGGTGCCGTGCCGAGCGATATCGTACAACCTGGGCATATTTTCCCAATTATGGCGCAACCAGGTGGCGTGTTAACACGTGCAGGTCATACCGAAGCCGGTTGTGATTTAGCTCGTTTAGCGGGTCTTGAGCCTTCATCTGTGATCGTTGAAATCTTAAATGCCGATGGCACCATGGCACGTCGTCCAGATCTTGAAGTTTTTGCAAAAGAGCATGGCTTAAAGATTGGCACTATTGCAGATTTAATCGAATACAGAAACCTAAACGAAACCACCATTGAGCGTGTTGCTAAATGTAAACTGCCAACTGATCACGGTGAGTTTGATTTAGTTACCTACAAAGACACCATTGATGGTCAACTTCACTATGTTTTACAAAAAGGTGAAGTATCGAAAGAAGAGCCAACGCTTGTTCGTGTTCACTTACAAAGTACCTTCAATGATATTTTATTATCTGATCGTAGTGCTGATCGCAGTTGGGGCTTATCGGATGCGATGGCTTACATTGCAGAACACAATGGCGTGCTGGTTATTTTGGGTAAGCAAGAATCAACTGAAGACCTTGAAGCAATGGTAAAAGCATTTGCTGCCGAAGATGCGGGTGAAAATGTAAATCATCGTAAATTCCAAGGGACATCGCGTACTGTCGGTGTGGGCTCGCAGATTTTGGCTGATTTAGGTATTGAAAAAATGCGCTTAATGAGCCGTCCGAAAAAATACCATGCACTATCAGGTTTCCACTTAGAAGTGGTTGACTACGTTGAGCCGCAATCTTAATTAACGCGTAATTTAATTAAGAGGTTTACTCGTAATTTTATTTAAATTCAATGCGGTTAGCGTTACGAGTGGCCACTAGAGTTAGATTTATTAGCCAGAGTTCAGGTTAACTAGGCTACTTTTATATTTTTGTGGTATTATGCGCCGTAATTTTTGCGCAATCGCAACCGCTTAAACTTATTTTTTAGGGTTATTAAATGAAAATTATTGAAGGTAACAAATACGCACCGGGCAAAAAGTTTGCCATTGTCATTTCTCGCTTTAATGACTTTATTGGTAGCAGCCTATTAGCAGGTGCTGTTGATGAGCTTAAGCGCACAGGTGGCGTATCTGACGACGACATTACTGTTGTTTACGTACCAGGTGCCGTTGAATTACCTTTAGCAGCGAAACGCGTTGCAGCAAAGAAAGAACACGATGCAATCATCGCTCTAGGCGTTGTGATCAGAGGTGGTACACCACACTTTGATTTAGTCGCTGGCGAATCAAACAAAGGTCTTGCACAAGTATCACTTGAGTACGATATCCCGGTTGCATTTGGCGTATTAACCACTGAAAGCATTGAGCAAGCAATTGAGCGCGCAGGTACCAAAATGGGTAACAAAGGTGGCGAAGCTGCTTTAGGTGCGCTTGAAATGGTTAATGTGTTAGACAAAATTTAAGTTTAAGGAATCTCTGTGAAACCAGCAGCAAGACGTAAAGCACGTATCTTAGCACTTCAAGCCGTATACTCTTGGCAGTTAAGCGGTAACCCAATTGCTGATATTGAACAGCAAATGTTAATTGAAAATGATGTGACTAAAATCGACGTCGAATATTTCAAAGACCTAGCACGCGGTGTTGTTGTTAACTGTAAGCAATTAGATGAAATCGTTGCGCCACATTTAGCACGCCCAGCAGATGAGTTAGACATGGTCGAAAAAGCAATTTTACGTCTGTCTGGCTATGAGCTGAAATTCCGTGAAGACGTTCCATACAAAGTAGCAATCAATGAAGGTATTGAGCTTGCTAAAATGTTTGGTGCTGAAGACAGCCATAAGTTTGTCAACGGTGTACTTGATAAAGCAGTTAAAGAGCTGCGTAAGTAAGTAGCCCCGTAAAGGAGAGCCGGCTTGGGCCGGCTTTTTTGTGAATGAAGGAATTTGAATTAATTAACCGTTACTTTAAAGGTCGCGGTATCATCCGTCGTGATGTAAACCTTGGTATAGGTGATGATTGTGCGTTGGTCACTGTGCCAGAAAACTGTCAATTAGCTGTGACAACCGACACATTAGTTGCAGGTGTACACTTTTTTGATGACATTTCTCCTCGCGCCCTTGGGCATAGGGCGTTAGCTGTTAACTTAAGTGATTTGGCTGCAATGGGTGCTGAACCTACCTGGATTTCAGTAGGATTGACCCTGCCTGAAGTGAATATGGAATGGATTGAGCAGTTCACAGAAGGTATGCATGAAATTGCGGAATACTTTAATGTGCAAATCATCGGTGGAGACACTACACAAGGTCCGCTCACAATTACTATTTGTGCCAAAGGTATTGTGCCTGAAGGCAAAGCATTGCGTCGCAGTGGTGCAAAGGTAGGTGATTGGATTTATGTGACCGGACCACTGGGCGACGCCGGTGTTGCGATCGAAGCACGTAAGCAAGGTTTCGACATCGCGCCTGAGCATTTGAGTTATTTAAACAATCGTTTCGATTACCCGACTCCGCGAGTTGCAGCTGGGCAGGTATTAAGAGGTGCGGCTTCAGCGGCCATCGATATCTCTGATGGTTTATTAGCTGATTTAGGTCATGTATTGGCGCTTTCGCAAGTCGGTGCAGTGATCCATGTTGATAAAGTACCTGTGTCTGATGCTGTCAGCGCATCAATTCCACGCCCTGAACAGTTTGACTATATTTTAAATTACGGCGACGATTACGAATTACTTTTTACTGTGCCTGAAAGCAATAAAAGCATGGTTGATATGAAACTTCGTCAATATGGCGTCGAAGCCAGCTGTGTTGGGCAAATAAGAAGTGGCGAAAGTGAAATTGAACTACTACTTGATGGTGAAAAATTTAACTATCAAGGTAAAGGGTTTCAACACTTTGCAAAGGAGCCGGTTTGAGTAGTAACCGATTATTTAATTTAAAACGCCCACATCAATTATTTGGTTTGGGTTTTGGTTTAGGCCTAGCGCCTAAAGCACCTGGCACCTTTGGTACTTTTGCTGCATTACCATTTATTTTTACAACTATGTACTTTCCGCTATGGTTACAGATTGTATTTGCAATTGTGATCAGCGTATTTGGTATTTGGGCTTGTGGTAAAACAGCAGATGACTTAGGGGTGCATGATCATCCTGCCATTGTTTGGGATGAAGTTGCTGGTTATTATATCACCATGATTGGCGCTGCACTTAGTTGGCAGTCATTGTTAGTTGGTTTTTTATTGTTCCGCTTTTTTGATATCGCTAAACCAGGCCCTATTCGTATTCTCGATAGGCGTTTACACGGTGGCTTGGGCATCATGGCTGATGATATTTTAGCAGGTATTTTTTCATTAATTTGTGTACAGGCTTTGTTTAAAGCTGGCTATTTACCCTTTTAAACGATTAATACAGTGTTACTTGGTGGCAAGTATATGATGCGATTTTTAGTTGTCTGTTTGTTGGTGTTATGCAGTATGCCTGCGTTTGCATCTATTACTGACTACGTCGTCAAACAATGGAATATCCAAAACGGCTTGCCATCTCAATCTCTTAAGAGCATCGCTCAAGACGAGCAAGGCTACATGTGGCTGGGTACTCAGTTCGGTTTGAGCCGCTTTGATGGTAATACTTTCACCAACTTCAACACACAAAATAGTGATTTCTTGCCAAGTAATGGTATTAACAAGCTATTAGTTGATAGTACGGGGTTACTTTGGGTTGGCACTAAAAACGGGATAGTAACCCTCGATCCAAGAACGATGATGTCGCAAACCTTTAATGTTAAAGGCCCAGTACGCGACATTCTTGAAGACTCGAAAGGCAGTATCTGGATTGCAGCCAACGGCCTTTATTATGTTGCTCGAAATCAAGTCACCCTAAACCAAAACTCTGCGTTAGTCGTGCCAGTATCAAATGCTACGGCAATCACGCAAATAGTTGGTTCAGTGAGCCAAATGGCGTTGTCGCCAGAAGGTATTTGGCTGGTTAACGAGCGTCACTTACTGCGTTTAACTAATACTTCATCTGATTTTGCAAAGCTGCGCTTAGAACTTACCGCAAAAGTCTCTCTACCTGAGCGTCTAGCGCAAACCATCATTCATGATATGGCGTGGCTTGAGGGTAATTTATACCTTGCCTCTGAGCTTGGTGCCTACTTTCTTGATTTAGATGACGAGTTGCGTCCATTCCCACTCCCTAACGCGAGTAACTCTGCCGTTTACAAGTTTATGAGCGACTCAGATGGGGCGTTGTGGATTTCAACTTATGGCCGTTTACTCTTTAGAGATAACTCTGGGGACTGGCAATGGGTTGAGCCAAGTCAGCTTGATCAAAGTATTTGGTTTGCAGATATTTTCCGTGATAATCAAAATAATATTTGGCTGGCAAGTTTCAGTGAGGGGTTATGGCTTGCTCACGAAGGGCGTATTGAGCGCCACTCAGCTATTTCAAATATGACAGAAGCGGTGATGGCGATTAGCCAAGCACCTGATGGCAAACTATGGGTGGCTAACCGCAGTGGTGTCGGCTACTTCGATTACAATAAGAATTTTGTAAATCAAATACCAAGTAATCAGTTTGGTCGGGCTGCAGTTCACGATTTGCAGTTTGATGGTGATCGCTTATACATTGCTACAGGTCGCGGTGTTTTTTACTATGAGAATCAAACCTTGTATACAGTGCCAGGACGAGCACTGCGCGATAACCCTGTATTCGCAATTAGCCGTTCTAGTAAAGGCGGTTTTTGGCTCGGTACTGGCCGCGGTATGTACCGTTTAAGTTACGGTGGCTTAACACCTTTTGCTTACAATGCGTTCTTGAGCAGTAAATTTATTACCTATGTGCTTGATGAGCAAAATTTTGGCTTAATAGGTACCAGTAAAGGGGCTTATTACTTTACTGACCGTGGTATTGAAAAAATTGGCGACCAAACCAGTTTAGAAAGCGCTTATGTCACCAGTATTTTAAATATTGAAGGGGTGGGGATATTAATTGGCTCTCTTAACGATGGTTTATTTTATCGCAGCACCCAAGGACAGTGGCGTCAACTTGATGCAACAGACGGCCTACCGTACGGCTCGATTTTCAGCCTTGTTTATGACAAACAGTTAAAACGTATTTGGGTAAGTACCATGAAGGGCGTTTACCGCATGCCGGTAGAGCAATTTGGTGCTGATATCGAGAGCTTAAAAGTAGAGCAAGTGATCTCATCATTTGACCGACAATTAGATGGTAAAGCCAGTCAGTGCTGTGCTGGTCTTGGCCATGATGCTGTAGCAGACACAGGTAACTCTATTTGGTACCCAAGCTTACAAGGGGTAGTTGAAATACCTAAGAGTGTTGAGCTTTTTGGTGTGCAAGCGCTTAAGCCGCGTATTGAAAGCATTATTACGCCGCTGCGAAGCTTAAGTACCGCTACTTTAGGTGATAAACCTGAGCTACAAATTGATGAGCGCGATGTGACAATCAAATATACCGCAATTGATTATTTTGCTCCTTCAAGTATTGAGTTTAGATATCGACTGAGTGGTTTAGACAGTGATTGGCGCTATGCAAACACCCGCCGTGAGGCTATTTATACAAATTTACCGCCGGGGGCATTTTTGTTTCAGCTTGAAGCCAAACGTGGTGGTGAAGATTGGCAAAAGGCTCGTCGTACCGAGTACACATTCGTTGTTCCACGTCGCTTTGATGAGACCATTTACTTTAGACTCTTGATCACAAGTAGTTTTATTTTATTGTTCTACCTCGTGTTTTGGGTGTTTAGGGCGCAAGAGAAGCGTAAACAATTAGCACTTGAAAGCTTAGTAACAGAGCGCACCGTAGAGCTTCGTGAAGCCAACGATAAGCTCAATCAAGTAAACTCTCAGCTTAAGTTAGTCAGCCACTCAGATGAGCTAACAGGGCTTCGTAGTCGTCGCTTCTTGTTTGATCAGCTCCCTAAAGATATTGAACATTTCCAACGTAATTCGCAATCATTGCAAGCACAGGGTAAGTCGTTGGTGCTACTGATAATTAACCTTGATAACTTTAGCCGCATCAATGATTCCTATGGACCACTTGCAGGCGATAGTTGTTTACAGCAAATGGCGACATTATTGAATAGCCGGACACAAGGCTCAGACTATGTCGCACGCTGGAGTGGCGATGAGTTTTTACTCTTATTACGTGATTTCAAACGTACAGCTATAGACAATTATGTTGCCGATTTGTGTGAAGCAATTGCAGCAAACCCATTTAGGCTACCAAATGGGGAATCGACCACCATCACTGCGTCTATTGGCTGGTCTTTCTATCCATTACCTTTATTGGGTGGTCAAGTGATTGGCTGGGAAACGTCTGTTAATTTAGCTGATATCGCGCTACACCAAGTGAAAAAGCGCGGTGGTGATGGCGTTGCAAATATTACCTTTGATGAACAATTAGATGCTTTTGAGTTTGAGCAAAATAATAATGTTGATAAACAACTGGGTGTTCTTCAAGAAACAGGTCTTGCTGATATTAAGGTTTGGATGCGCTAATATAAACGATGACAAAAAAGGAGCCTTAAGGCTCCTTTTTAGTTTTAATAGTGTACGGCTTAGGACATAAACTCTTTGATGCTAGTTAAGATACCGTTTGCATCTAAGCCCATTTCGGCGTGCATTTCGTCTTGTGTACCATGCTTAATGAATTCATCTGGAATACCTAAGTTCAAGATAGTCACATTTGCTTTAATTGCAGCTAAGTACTCATTCACAGCAGAACCCGCACCGCCAGCAATGGCGTTGTCTTCTAGGGTAACAATTACATCGTGGCTACTCAGCAACTCGCTAATAGTCTCTGTATCAAGAGGCTTAATGAAGCGCATATCAATCACTGTTGCATTAAGCTCTTCAGCAGCTGATTTGGCGTTTTCTAGTAGCGTACCAAATGACAAGATTGCCACTTTACTGCCTTGTTTGATACTTCGCGCCTTACCAATTTCAATCGCACTCATTGTTGATTCAACATCACAATTGCCAGCACTACCACGTGGGTATCGTACGGCAACAGGCTGATTGCATTGGTAACCTGTATACAGCATCTGGCGGCACTCATTAGTGTCGCTTGGCGCCATGATAATCATATTAGGAATACAGCGCATAAAGCTTAAATCGTAAGCACCTTGATGAGTTTCACCATCAGCACCAACAATCCCGGCACGATCAATAGCAAATAAAACCGGTAGGTTTTGTAATGCCACATCGTGAATAAGTTGGTCGTACGCACGTTGTAAAAAGCTTGAATAAATAGCAACAACAGGCTTTAGTCCTTCACAGGCAAAACCAGCTGCAAGCGTTACAGCATGTTGCTCAGCAATTGCTACATCAAAGTATTGCGCTGGGTACTCTTTAGAAAAACGAACCATGCCTGAGCCTTCACGCATAGCAGGAGTAATCGCCATTAGCTTGTCATCTTGTGCTGCCATATCACAAAGCCAGTCACCGAACACATTTGAGAATGTGGCAGCGCCAGGTTTTGATTTTGGTAATTTAGACATGCTTGGATCAAATTTTGGTACGCCATGGTAACCAATTGGATCCGCTTCAGCAGGTTTATAACCTTTACCTTTTTGCGTTTTAATATGCAGTAGCTGCGGGCCTTTAAGGTTACGCATATTACGTAAGGTATCGACCAACATATTGACATCGTGACCGTCGATTGGGCCGATGTAATTTAGGCCTAATTCTTCAAAGAATGTGCCCGGAATGACCATACCTTTTAGGTGTTCTTCCATGCGGCTGGCAAGTTCTTTCACTGGCGGTAAACCCGAAAGAAGTTTTTTACTGCCTTCGCGAATATTGGTGTAGAAGCTACCAGACAAAATACGTGCAAAGTGGTTGTTTAGGGCACCTACGTTTTCTGAAATCGACATTTCATTATCGTTTAAGATAATTAACACGTTAGGGTTTACATCGCCCATGTGGTTCATCGCTTCAAATGCCATACCAGCAGTAATTGCGCCATCGCCAATAACAGCAACCGTTTTACGATCTTTACCTTCTTTTTCAGCGGCAATAGCCATGCCGAGCGCTGCAGAAATAGAAGTACTTGAATGACCAACACTGAAGGTGTCGTAAGGGCTTTCTTCACGGAATGGGAAAGGGTGTAAACCGTCTTTCTGACGGATAGTATGCATTTGGTCACGGCGACCCGTTAAGATTTTGTGCGGGTATGCTTGATGACCCACATCCCATACTAAACGATCTTCAGGGGTGTTATAGACATAATGAAGGGCCACTGTTAACTCAACAGTACCTAAACCTGATGCTAAATGACCACTACTTTGCGAAACTGAATTAAGCAGGTATTCGCGTAACTCTTTACTAAACGCAGGTAACTTATCTTGCGCAATATCACGCAGTTGTGCTGGTTCGTCAACCAAACTTAATAATGGATACTTGCTACTATCAAGTGTCATGATTTTATATACATCCTTCGCTAACCAGAGTGCATTATAGCCCATTGCTGCTCTGATTTTTTAGTTATTTTGTCTTTCTTTTTTAGACGTTAATAATTACGCTCAACAATATAGCTAGCAAGGCTTGCCAGCTCGCGGGTGTCGTAATCAATAGCCTCAAGTGCTTTATGAGCCCGAGCCAATAAGTCTTGTGCTTTTTGCTTAGCGCCTGCCATACCTAATAATGCAGGGTAGGTCGCTTTATTGGCCGCAATATCTGAACCTTGCGGTTTGCCTAACGTTTCGGTGTCTGCCTCTACATCGAGAATATCGTCCTGTACCTGAAAAGCCAGACCAATTGCTTGACCAAACAAATTAAGCTGCTTTAACGTTTGCTCATCACATTGCGGCGCGGCCAAAGCCCCCAAGGTAATTGCACAGTTGAGTAATGCGCCAGTTTTAAGTTGATGAATACGTTCTAGTTCTTCGACTGTAATTGCTTTATCAGTGGCTTCAATATCAAGTGCCTGACCACCTACCATACCCTCTATACCTGAGGCTTTGCTTAACGAGGCGATCATTCTTACCTGTTGTGTCGCAGGTACTGCAAACTGATGGTTAGCAATTAAATCAAATGCTAATGTTTGAAGAGCATCACCGGCGAGAATAGCTTGCGCTTCACCATAAACAATATGACAAGTAGGGCGGCCACGTCTTAAGTCATCATCATCCATTGCTGGTAGGTCATCATGCACTAATGAGTAGCTATGAATACACTCAATAGCAGCGGCAAGAATATCAAGGTCAGCTTTGTCAGCTCCCATCATGCGGCCCGTCGCATAAACGAGGTAAGGACGTAAGCGCTTACCACCATTTAAAACGCCGTAATGAGTGGCTTCTTTAATGGTTTTTTCAGTGTTCAGTGGCAGTTCGAAATAGCGATTTAAATGTGCTTCAACGTCTTCTCGAGCGCGTTGTAATTGTTCTTTTAATTGCACTTAATTAGTCCAAGTTTGAGTCAAAGTTGCTAAGAGGAGCTTGGCTATCGTTACCCATTAATATGGCCACTTTTTGTTCGGCTTGTTGTAATTTTCCAGATGAGGCATTCGCTAGCGCTATACCACGCTCAAACTGTTTTAGCGATTGTTCTAAAGACAGTTCACCTTGCTCCATTTGTGCAACAATCTGAGATAATTCATCCAGTGCTTCTTCAAAACTCAAGTTTTCTGGTTTCTTTGTTGCCATAGTGGCCTCGATAGCTAATAGAAAGTGAGGCCAATTTTAGGGGGAATGCTAAACTAGGTCAAAGAATGATGTGTTTTTTTGCGCATAAAAGGAAATCAATATGCTATTTTTACGGTTTTAGAAGTAGCGGCAACTTGTAGCTTAAAAATCTTACATTAAAATAAAATTAATTCATTTAATGATTTAAGTAATTCAATTGCTTGCCGATAAGCAGTTAATAATAAAAATTTGATGCCGTTGGTGTCGTGTAATTGTTCCTCTGGAGGGGTATGTGGATTTAGCAACCATAATAGGTATTCTTGGTGCCATAGGCTTAATTGCTATGTCGATGGTATTAAGTAGTGACGGCCAAGTTGCAATGTTTTATAACACGCCTTCGGTGGTCATTGTATTTGGTGGTTCGATTTTTATCGTGTTATCGAACTTCACTATGGGGCAGTTTTTGGGCATTGGTAAGGTCGCTGCAAAAGCCTTTATGTTCAAAATTGAATCACCAGAAGAATTAATTGAAAAAGCAGTAGAATTAGCTGACTCAGCACGTAAAGGTGGTTTCTTAGCATTAGAAGAAGCCGAAATCCCTAACGGCTTTATGCGTAAAGGGGTTGATATGTTAGTGGATGGTCATGATGCTGATGTAGTTCGTGCCACACTGCAAAAAGATATTTCCCTCACCGCTACTCGCCATGAACTTGGTGCAGGTTTATTTAAGTCGCTTGCTGATATCGCTCCTGCGATGGGGATGATAGGCACGCTAATAGGCTTGGTTGCAATGTTATCTAACATGGATGACCCAAAAGCAATTGGTCCTGCAATGGCTGTAGCTCTTTTAACAACACTTTATGGTGCTTTTTTGGCAAACGTTGTTGCAATTCCAATTCAGGTAAAACTAGAGCTGCGTAAAGATGAAGAAGCCCTCAACCAACGTTTAATTCTTGATGCGGTACTGGGTATTCAAGATGGTCAAAACCCGAAAGTAATTGAAGGTATCTTGAAAAACTATTTAGCTGAATCAAAACGTAAAGTCGATACCGAGGAGTAGGGCATGTCAGATCAAGAGTGCAAATGTCCACCTCCGGGGTTACCTGCCTGGATGGGAACCTTCGCAGATTTAATGTCGCTATTAATGTGCTTCTTTGTACTCTTGCTTGCTTTCTCGGAAATGGATGTTCTTAAGTTTAAGCAGATAGCAGGTTCAATGAAGTTTGCTTTTGGTGTACAAAATAAAATTGAAGTAAAAGATATTCCAAAAGGGACCTCGGTCATTGCAATGGAGTTCACTCCGGGCAAACCTGAACCTACTCCTATCGAGACAATTCAACAACAAACCGTAGAGATGACACAACAAATGCTCGAGTTTCAGGCTGGTGATGAAAGCTCTGCAGGTGGTCGTCAAGAACAGCGTGGTAATAAGCGTGGTGGGGAATCACAAAGCACTGCTCAGCAACAAGCTATGGAGCAGTCAATTTCTGCAGCCGATCAAGAGCAAACGAATGAGCTTGTGAAGAAAATTGCCCAACAGCTTGAGCAGCAAATTATGGATGGCGCGATTGAACTTGAGTCACTAGGTCAGCAAATTATTATTCGCATTCGTGAGAATGGCTCATTCCCATCAGGCAGTGCTTTCTTACAGCCTAGGTTTAAACCTATCATTCGTGATATTGCTACGCTGTTAAAAGATGTGCCGGGTGAAATAACCGTGTCAGGGCATACAGATGATTTCCAAGTATCGAATGAGCTTTATACAAACAATTGGGATTTGTCGTCAAAACGTGCTGTTGCAGTTGCTAGCGAAATGGAAAAGGCGCCCGGTTTTGATAAATCTCGTATGATGGTTGTAGGTCACGCAGAAACCAGGCCACTAGTACCGAATGTAACCGATGAAGATCGTAGGCGTAACCGACGAGTCGAGATCTCTATTATGCAAGGTAAGGCGCATGAATCTGAGCCTATTGATGTGAGGCAATAAATCAATTAAAGTGAAACTTCATTAACAGATGTAATGGAGTATACAAATGAAAAAAGTTGATAAATATAGCTATATGCCAGGCAATGGTGATGGCGGTGATGACGATAAAACTGATTAAGGCGCTACATTTTGCCTGACTGGTTTGTAGAAATTAGAGTTATCTTAAGCAATAGCTGGGTGTTCATTTTGAGCCCAGCTATTATTATTTTTTATCTTCGTAAAGACTGGCCTGCTTTTTATTTCTCTGTTATTACTGCTGCTTTTTTCCTTTATGGAACTCTTATTTATTCTGCTTTAAAAGAATTTGATGACATTTATATCTGGCGCTATGTAGTCTGGGCTTTTAATGATATTGCTTGGATGGCAATCATTGCTTATTTAGGTATTAAAGACAAAGTCTACTTATGGCAAAGTGTGTTGGGACAACTTGTTGTTATTATGGCGCCAATTTTACAACTGTTCCGTTTGGTCGACCGCCATCTTTGGGATTTATCATACAGTACCTACATGTATAAGACCCTGCTACCGCTAATCAATATTGGTACTGTGGTCGTTTGTTACCTACCACTTATCTATCTCTTTACTCGACGAAGTCAGCAAGCTTAAGCGATTCCTAAGTTAAAAATCCTGTGCTAGACTACTGTTTATAAAAACAGTATTTAGTGTTGCTTTATGAAACTTTACATTGCCGAAAAACCCTCCCTAGCACGGGCCATTGCAGATGCGCTGCCAAAACCACAGAAAAAACAGGATGGTTATATAGAGCTTGCTAATGGTGATTGTGTTTCTTGGTGTGTAGGGCATTTGCTTGAACAAGCAGAGCCCGATGATTACGATGCAAGTTTTAAAAAGTGGCGATTTGAGCACTTACCTATCGTGCCAGAACAATGGCAATTAAAACCTAAAGCAAAAACCCGTAAACAACTCACTGTATTAAAAAAGCTAATCAAGCAAGCAAGTATCATAGTTCATGCAGGTGACCCTGACCGTGAAGGCCAGCTATTGGTTGATGAAGTAATTGATCAGGTCAAACTAAGCCAAGCTAAAAAACAGCAAATTCAACGACTCTTGATCAGCGATTTAAACTTAAGTGCAGTTAAAAAAGCACTTAATAATTTAAAATTGAATCGTGATTTTATTCCCTTAAGTGTATCTGCTTTAGCTCGCTCGCGTGCTGATTGGCTATTTGGTATGAATTTAACGCGAGCTTATACGCTAGCTGGGCAAAAAGCTGGGTTTGGTAATGTGTTATCTGTTGGCCGGGTACAAACACCTATTTTAGGCTTAGTTGTAAATCGTGATAATGAAATAGCGAACTTTGTAGCAAAACCTTTTTATGAAGTATTAGCTCATCTTGAAACTGAGCAGCAGCAAACTTTTTCTGCTAAATGGCAGCCAAGCAAAGCATGCGAACCTTATCAAGATGAAGAAGGGCGGGTATTACATAGAGGACTTGCTGAAAATGTTGTTTCACGCATAACTAATCAGCCAGCTAAAGTAGTTGAGCTTGAGCAAAAGCAAAAAAAGCAACAAGCGCCGCTACCTTATAACTTATCAGCTTTACAAATCGATGCGGCAAAAGCGTTTTCAATGCCTGCGCAAAAGGTGCTCGATACCTGCCAAAGTTTATATGAACGTCATAAGTTAATTACTTATCCTCGATCAGATAATCGCTATTTACCAAAAGAGCACCATAAAGATGCAGCTAAAATTATTGCTGCTATTGCTAATAATGAAGGGCAAGCAAGTGAAGCTTGTAAGCAAGCTGATACGAGCAAGCGTAGTAAATGTTTTAATGACAGCAAAGTTGCAGCTCACCACGCGATAGTACCTACCGAAAAACAACTTCGCTCAGCAACATTAAATAGTGATGAACAAAAAGTCTATCGGTTGATCTGTCGTCATTATTTAATCCAGTTTTATCCAGACTATGTATTTAACGAAACCAAAGTAACGGTTGAAATTGCTGGTGGGCTTTTTAAAGCAGCTGCTAAGCAAGATGTTAGCCTAGGCTTTAAAACATTGATGGGCAAAACAGAGTTAAAAGATGAGCAAACCTTACCTGCTCTTGAAAAAGGTCAGTTGCTGCATTGCAATCAAGGCGAAGTGATAGACAAAATGACGACACCGCCAGCGCATTTTACTGATGCTACCTTATTAAGTGCTATGACAGGCATCAGCAGGTATGTGAAAGATCCTGAAATTAAAAAGATCCTTAAAGAAACCGATGGCTTAGGCACTGAGGCTACACGGGCAGGTATTCTTGAGCTTTTATTTAAGCGCCGCTTTTTAGAGCGTCAGGGTAAAAACATTTTAGCAACGGCAACAGGAAAAGCACTCATTAGTACATTACCAGAGCAGCTTGCTAGCCCTGATTTAACAGCTAAGTGGGAAGCATCATTAGGGAATATAGCTGAGCAACACATGAGTTATCAGCAGTTTTTAACGCCATTACTGGCAGAGCTGCATGCTTTAGTTGAGCAAGCAAAGCAGTGCGACAGTCAAGTATTTTCCCAATTACCAAAAACGCCGCAAAAGCGACGTTTTAAAAGAAAAGCTAAGCCTAGAGCTAAGTCAGCCTAAACTATTTTTTGTTGAACAGGGCAACCGCGGCATTACTCATAGCTGTTATTCCTGTAGGGAGCGCCTTTTTGTAATCAGGTGCAAACTTACTTGAATGTAAAGAAGGTAATGTTGCGCCTGATTGCATTGCTGCATCATATTGACTCGGTTCAACACCGCCTAACCAAAACAAAGTAATTGGTACGTTTTGTTCTGTACGACCGTATAGACCAAAGTCTTCACCAGCCATTACAGCTTCAGTTTCAAGTACATTGTCTTCACCAATAGCATTAGCAATTGCTGAACGCACTACATTGGTTTGTGCAGGGTTATTGTAAGTAGAGGGAATTGATTCATCTTCATGCACAAATACTTCAGGAGCTAAGCTTTCATCAAGTCCGGCACTTAATGCGATGCCTTTAGAAATTCGTTTAATCGCAGCGATTTGTTGCAAGCGTACTTCAGGGTTATAGCTACGAAGTGTTAATTGCAGTTTTACTTCATCTGAAATGACATTGTGTTTAGAGCCCCCGTGAATAGAACCTACCGTGATAACCGATGGTTCAAGTGGTGACAATTCGCGACTAGTAATAGTTTGCAGCGCCAACACAATACGTGAAGCAATTACAACAGGGTCTATTGTTGTGTGTGGGTAGGCACCGTGACCGCCTTTACCTTTTACAGTAATATCAACAGAGTCAACGCTTGCCATCGTATATTCTGTTTTCATGCTAACTTTGCCAGCAGGAACACTGGCACTAACATGTAAACCAATAACATGGTCTGGAGTAGGGTACTTAGTAAAGAGCCCCTCTTTCAGCATGGCTTTTGCACCGCCTCCTACTTCTTCTGCTGGCTGTGCCACCATCATTAAAGTGCCTTGCCACTGATCTTTGTGTGTCATTAACTGTTGGGCTGTGCCAATAAATGAACTCATGTGAATATCATGACCACAGCCATGCATTACGCCAACGGTTGCACCAGCATCATTAGTGACTGTTACTTTAGAGGCGTATGGCTTACCAGTTTGTTCAACAATTGGTAAGCCATCAGTATCAGTGCGGATCATGACCGTAGGGCCATCACCGTTCTTATATATCCCAACAACGCCGTAACCACCCACATTATCTGTAACAGTAAAGCCCAGTTGTTTTAATTGCTTTGCTAACTTTTGGCCCGTTTTCTTTTCGTGGTATGACAACTCAGGAGATTGATGCAAATCTAAATAGAGCTTTTCAATCTCAGGCATGGTTTTTTGAAGATTTAAATCGAGCGTTGTTGCTTGCGCGAATGGACTAAGAAGTAATAAAGCTGCAGAAATAGCAGATAATTTCATAATGACCTCGACCCGTAGGACTTGTAATTGTTATGTTTGCCACTATATCAAAACTTAAATACTTATATAGTGCAATCAATCAAATGAATAATATGATAAATCTTACCCCGCAAAATTTGCAGCAAGCACTGGGTGAAACGTCCGCTGAAAAATTAGTGTTACTTACTTTTTACTCTGCACAAAATCCAGAGTGTCATCAACAAGCTGCTATTTTAGAGAAGATCGCACACGAATATGGTGAACATTTATTAGTAGCAACGTTAGATTGTGATGTTGAGCAGGCACTTGCAAGTCAACTTGCACAGCAAATAGGTTTGCAAGCACTACCCACTCTTGTGATGTTAAAAGACTCAGCGCCTGTTGATATGTTACCTGGTGCTCAAACAGAACAGCAAATTCGTGATGCGTTAGCAAAGCATTTACCCGCACAACATGAATTATTACTTGAGCAAGCTAAACAAGCGTTAATTAATCAGGATTTAAATAATGCATTTAGTTATGCAAAGCAGGCATACGAGCTAGATCCAAACCATACTCGTGTAAAGTTAGTGTTAGCTGATATCTGTATTCAAATTCATAAGCTAGATGATGCGCAAGCATTATTAGATTCGGTTGCAGAAAATGAACGTGATGCGTATTTCACAAATATCCAAGCTAAATGTGAACAAGCGTTAGCAGCAACAGATTCACCAGAAATAAAAGCACTACAAGCGAAAGTAGAAAAATATCCAAATGATCTTGAGATAAAACTAGAGCTAAGCAATGCCTTTAACATTGCAGGTCGCAAAGAAGAAGCACTTGAGATGTTATTTACTGTGCTTAAAAAAGATCTAAATTACGCGGATGCAAAACCAACATACCTAGAAATCATTGCCTCCTTACCTGATGGTGATGCACTTGCTTCTAAGTATCGCCGTAAATTATATAGTATATTGTACTAAATCTAGTGTTGATTGATAAAAGCGCCACTTAAATACAGGCGCTTTTTTATTTAAAAAAACTTGCGTATTACCTAATTTCGATAATACTTAAGATCCTCTCGAGAAAAGTTGGCTGTATTTTATACAGTAAACTATGTTTTTTACTGCCTTTAGCTTGTTTTTTGCGCGAAAGGTAAGTTTTTAGTAGTTTTCTACAAAAAGTGCTTGCGTTAATTCTTCGCATCCCTATAATGCGCATCCACTGACACGGCGGGCAGCAATGAAAAGCGCTGAACAAAGTGACAGAGAGTTAAGTAAAACTTCGGTTTAAAACGGTCTAGAAAGAAAGTTTGAAATTAAGTATTGACTCGAAAAATTAAGGATGTATTATACGCATCCCTAGCGACAACGTCGCAACGTTCTTTAACAATATAAAGCAATCATCTGTGTGGGCACTCGTACAGATTGAGTTCTAACAGCAGATTCTAGTTCGCTAGATGACGCAAACAAATTTAGAGTCTCAATTTCTTATGAGTGGCTATATAGTCAATTTATACAGAATTCATTGAGCACGAAACTTAGGTTTCAAAAAACTTTTAATTGAAGAGTTTGATC